>JAFSIC010000043.1 GCA_017439985.1 Oscillospiraceae bacterium | reverse complement strand
CATATGTCCCCACCGACCAATAGGTCTGTTTTCCTCTGGTAAGCGAATATCGGGAATATAGTAATCACTGCAACAGATATAATTCAATTCCTGCATCATATGTACCTCCAATAAGCTTCAAACATTCTGCTAAAGATAGAAAAAGGCGATACCTGGTTGTGAAAACCAAGTATCGCCAATTTTTCTTGTCGCACTCCTGTACGGCAGCTACCCTATGCCAGTAATGTTCTCATACTGTCTTATTGGAAGCTATCCTGGAGCCTTCTTTTTTTGCTGTATTTTACCGGTACTTAAATATATATCATAACCAAGAACCTGACCGTAGCAGTAGCTGCTGTCAGGGATTTTTTGTTATGAGGAAGTGATAACACTGTCGGACTGGAATGAAATGGACAAATACAAGGACAATGGGATTATACTTAAGCTTCCAGAACAGGTAAAATGGTTCCAGGAGGTGATGTCCATGGCAAAGAGCGATGCAGAACTGTTGAATGCCGTCTACAAAGAGATAGGAGAAAAAATGGGTTTGGATGCTGCCATGGAAATCTACCGGATGTTTAAGGGACAGCAAATCAGCTTTCCAGTACGGTTCTTCAATCCCAAAATCATACGCCAAAGTATTATTCAGGAGTATGACGGCAGTAATGTACGTATGCTGGCAATCAAGTACGGTTACTCAGAAAAGACGATTCGGAGAATCATCAAGGAGAGCGTGGATGAAAAAAGTGAGTAAAAACAAACAGTGAACTATCACATTGATATTCACGTAGGGTTTATACTAACAAATTCTGCTTTGCAGAAAAGGAGGTTAAAACATGAGTACATACTTTTTATTTGGTAAAGAAGTATCATTTAGCGACGCAGCAGATAGATACTTTTATCTAAAGAAATCGTTTGGTTCGGCAGTAGAAAATGCTTCTACATTATTTAAAATTTTTTATGAAAAAGCAGGCTCCATTTCGAACGTTTTAGATGATTATATGACAACTGTTGCGAATATTACACAAGAGTGTGCGATAGATCCGCTATATGCAACGTTGGTTAAAGCGAAAATTTATGATATCAGTCGAGAGCGATTCGAGGATGAGTGTTGGGATTTAGAGGCGGCAGAGTCTTGTTATAACTGTATTGCCGATAGATATAATGAGATTGAAGGTAATCTGGCTAAAGCAAAACATAATAGATCAGTACGAAAAGCATCTCGTAGTAAGTATGGATGGATGTCCAGTACTGATGGAGGAGCTATAGTTAATGCTGCAATTACTGCTGGTACCTTAAACGCAATGTCTGGAGTTGGACATAGCGTTGTAAATGGAATTGGCAACATTGGTTCTTCCATTGCTGCTGCTGCATCAAAAAGCTCTTTATATAAAAATACAAAAACCAAAGAACTACTGGACGAAGGTGTTCGTGATTGTATTACCAATATTTATAACAACTATATCTATTTTATCAACGATTACAAGGAGCAAGAGGGAGAAGGCATATGGGTGGACGGTAGTCCATATGAACCCGAAAAGGCAAATACGCTGTTAGAGAATGCGCTGAAAATTCCCGAGAAAGAGAAAGAACTACTATTTAAAGCTTTTTCAGTATGTCCTTATCATTATGATTTGTCAGCAACAATCTTTCTCAGATACGAAGAAGAACGTAAAAATATTTTCAATATTGCAAAAAAATATAAGAATGACCTTACCCCAATCGTAGAAGCAGTAATCGAATCAATGTACACCGAAGAAGCTCAAGATTCTGAAAGCGAGGCACAGAAAGTAAAGAAAAAGATATTGTCTTATATGCGGGAATATGGTATTTCAGAAAATGAAACTCTAGATCAATTAGAATATGATTGTTTGGTTAGATTATGTGAACCTTATGAAGATTCAATTCCAGGGGAGAATCAAGCACTTCTGGATTCTTTTATTAATTATGATGCCTCAGATGACATTAAGGCTGAAGTAATTGCTGATCTTATGATTTGGGAATTAGCTTCTAAATACGGAGTCGAGTTCGATGATGAGGAGAAAGAAGAAATTATATCCTCATTTATTGAACAGGCGAAAGACGAGAAGAAACTGGGCAGTCAAGTCATTTACGAAAAAGCAAGATTTATAATGAAGCAACTTAATGTCACAGAAAGTGAGTCTTTATTTGATTTTGAGTACGATGTATTAAAGAAAATTACAGCCAAGTATCATAAACTTCCCGTTGGAGAGGCAGAAAGTATTATCAAGCAATTTCGGAACAGTTTTGTATCTGCAAAAGCAAAACGTAAATTTGTTTCTGACAGTGATATGTGGGAATTAGTTAAATATTATCATATTGTGTTCCCTGATGAGAAGAAAGATACCATTATTTATAATGCTTTCAAACACATGACTTATGTTGAACATGTGGCAGATCAGGAGGTAATTAAAAAACTTACCACAATTCTAAAGGAACTTGATGTAATGGATAAAGGATGTAACATTCCTCAAAATCGACGAGAGACCTTATTTAAGTTATTGACAGGGTTAAAAGAAGCTGAAAATCAATATGAAAAATCCATGCGTGATAGCTGGGCGGAGCTAACACTACCTTTACGAACAGAACTGGAGACGAACATTTCAGAATCGAGTATTGTTGGATTTAACTTTTTAGCAACCCCGTTGACATACCGTAAAGAGGAAGTGGGTTTGAAAGCACAGAAGCTTAAATACTGCACGCTTTTAAATAACGAACAGCCTTTCATTATTTATGATGCACATTCCATTCGTTCTGAGCATGAATATGGATTTTGCTTAACAGATCAACGTTTACTGGCTAATCAGGATCGCTCGAAATTTGAAGTCAAGATAGAAGAAATTATTTCATTCCAAAGAAAAGGTCCATTGAGCAGTAAGATTTTGGTTAATACTCAAAATGGAATTAAAGAACTCGAGGTAAGTAATCTATCAGACCTCCAAAGGCTATCCGAGTATTTTAATAAAATCTTAATTATTCTACCAGATTTGAAGAAAGAACAGGAGAAAAAGGTAGAGACGTACTATAAACAATATAGAAAACAAAGCTTGACCTGTATTGAAAGGCATGAGATTCTCGTGGATTTCTTCTCTGCTGAAAATATAGTTTCTGATATCCGCAATGAGAAGCCAAAGAGTGCTGCTCGCGGCGAAGTGTCTACTGATCTGGTGAAAGAGATGGGACATTCTACTAAGGATCAAACTTTTACATCAAGTCTATCAGTAGAAAAGGAAGACGCGACGACTCCGATCTCCACATATACCGAACCGAAACATCAAAACATCGGGATTCTCCAAGAGCAAACTATAAAACAGATGGAGAATAATGAAGTCAATCATAATCAATGGTTCTCCATTCTATTATTGGTAGTTTGCTATCCACTAGTATTAATGCTACTTATGCTTTTAATCTTAGAGTGGTTACCGGAAGGTCTTTTCTTTGCCATTTTTGCCTTATTGCAAATTACAGCACTAGTATATATGTGTAAAAAATGTAATTGGAATATATGGATTAAAGTATTAGTAATTGCTGCATATGTTTGGCCATATCTAGCGTAATAGTTGTTAGGTAGACAAACATCGTTGGACGAAATCTCATTTTTAATGAAAAAAGACTGCCACTGTTGGTAGTCTTTTTTGTAGAATTAGGGGGGTGAGTGTAATGAAAAGTTGCTTTTTTATCGGGCATAGGGATGCACCAGAGAGTATTAGAACAGATCTAACACAAGCAATAACAGAACTCATCGAACGGGAACAGGTGCAGGAATTCATTGTAGGCAGCTATGGGAGATTTGATCAGATTGTTCAGGTGGTTCTAGCAGAAGTTAAGGAGCAGTATCCCAGAATTACTCTTAGATTGCTTTTATCATACCATCCTGCATTGAGAAATGAGCCATTACCATTGAATTTTACTCAGACTTTTTACCCGGAAGGCATGGAATCAGTACCGAAGCGTTATGCTATCGTAAGAGCTAATCATTATATGATAGACCATAGTACGCACTTGATTGCATATCGAAGATACCCTGGCAGTAATACTGCGAAATTAGTAGAGTATGCGAAGAATCGGGAAAAGAATGGAAAAATAAAGTTAATATTGGTGTAGCTTTACGTGTATCTACTTTGTCAAGCAGGTGATGTCCACTCCTATCTTTGTGTTTTTTATCACGTTAAAGAGAACAAAATCATAGAAAATAGAGAACAGCCGGGACGAGCTGTTCTCTATTTTCTTTTATAATTCTTTTTTGTCCAAAATCAGTCTTGGGCAACAGCAGATATCAGTGGGCTAAGTCTGCCATAGAAAGCCGCAGAAATACTAACAATACATTAGTAGCCCAAATGGGTTTTGATATAGATTAACTTAAACGAAAGGATGGTAAGCATGGCAAGAAAACGTTACCATTTAATAGATAGTAGTACCGCCGTAGACTTGCGTGACTATAAAGAGGAAATCCTGGAGGCAGTCAACGCAGTGGTACCGGGAAAGCATCCGGTAGTTTACGCAGATTGCTTTGAAGTCGATATGTTAAACCAAAGTGAAAGTGTAGCTTTGGGGCGGAAACTTTCCAGCATCAAAGAACTGCAGCAGTTCGGAAAGAAAATTGAAACTTTCCGTTTATTTCAAGGTAGAATTTTAATAGAAAAAAGTCCGCAGAAAGCAACAACTGAATAGAAGGTGAAAAGCATGGAATTAAAACGTAAGTACTTGACGATCGATGAAGTTCAGCAGGAGTATCTGCCTATAAGCAAAAAGAAAATACGTAGCCTGATGAAAGAAAACCTCAGTGTACGTATGATTGGTGGGCGGATGTATATTGAGAGGGCAGAGTTGGAACATTTGCTGGCGAATACAGTCCAACCCTAAAATCATTGGTAATATGTTATTCATAAAAATATTAAGTAGAAAGTGCAGTTTTCCTTACGGGGAAAGCTGCGTTTTCTATGTCAAGGAGAAACGTAATCTCCGGAACTGTAACTATATATTCTAATTATGAAACCGATAGCGGCATAAAGCTGCTATCGGTCATTTTATTTTTAGGAGGCAACAACATGAAAAAAGAAAGCAACATCACCGTATTGAAAGTAGCGCCGGGCAAGGTACCAGAGGTAGTGGCTTTACGCAATGATCTGCATGCACTGCAGGAAGCAGTGTCCATAGGTGCAGAGTATACCGGACTCATTGAGATCGTGGAACTAGATGCTCATACATGTATCTTATGCAATGAAGAAGGGAAGTTGAATGGATTGGCACCAAACAGAAGGTTGGGTCATGATGTGCTCTGCGGAGTTTTCTATGTGACAGGTCAGAATCAGTATGGGGAATTAGCTTCCTTGAAACCGGAAGCCATTCAGTATTATACGCAACGTTTTCAGGAACCAGAGGACTTAACACCGGCAGATGCGGATAAAGCTTTAATCATGAAGTTCTTTACATTTTAGGAGGTATGAATCATGGTATATCGGTTAGGCCACGTTGCAGAACTACGGAACTTACCAACAACAACATTGGCAGCATGGCAATGGCTGCATGAACAGCTGTACCTATTGGATGAACAGTATGGAGTAGAACGTAACAGTATGGAAGATGATGGTGGTTATGTGTTGTTCATGGAGAAAGGAACAGCCTGGTCAGAGTTGCAGCGATATGGAGATTTTGATGGAAAGCTTTGTGAAAGCATTGAGCAACGGGGAGAGTGGTGTTCAATACTGTATCTACTGAATAATGAATTTTCCATCAGCATTGTAATGGCAGTGGACGATCTGCCCATTGTTTTGAAAAAAGAATTGGAGGCGTAATATATGGTAACAGAGAAAGATACCATCAGATGTGAATCAGTATTCAATGAAGATCATACGCATCGTTTTTTATGGAAGCGGGTGTGGAACAAGGAGAAACCTTTGGCGGCGGTGATCATGCTGAACCCATGCATGGCAGATAATATTCTGATGGATACTACAACCTATCTGGTAGTCAATAATGTAGCCCGGTTGGAAGAGTACGGTGGTGTTATCGTAGTGAACCTGTATTCCAAGTTGACCAGTAAGCTGAACTTCCGTTGGAATTCGGATGAAGACCTCAATGCTGCAGTCAATGATTCATATATCAGAAAGGCGGCAGAGGACTGCAAGATCATCATTGCAGCTTGGGGTAAGTCCGGGGAAACGAATCAGCGGATCGCAGAGAGGATCGGGCAGGTCATGGAAGTGCTGGGTGGTTTAGAAGAAAAGATTTATTTGATTTCGGATGGAGTGCGGACAGGTCTCCATCCATTGACACCATCAATACGAGCAGAATGGATACTGGAACATTTGGAAGTACAAGAAAGCGCAGTTGTTCCTCCGCATGGCCCTGCTCCGGCAGGATCATAGCAAAAAGAGGCAAAAGCCTATGATCCGCACAAAAGGAGGGATAAGCTATGGTACGCTCAGTGACTAGAGTAGCACTGTATGCCCGGTATAGTTCAGATAATCAACGCAGTGAAAGCATCGATGCTCAGCTTCGTGCTATGCACAGCTATTGCCAACAACATCACTACCAAGTTGTGAAAACTTACGTTGATGAGGCTCGCAGTGCCACAACAGACCGCAGACCATCCTTTCTGCAAATGATAGCGGACAGTAGCAGCAAACTATTCGATATCGTTCTGGTGCATAAATTGGATCGCTTTTCCCGTAACCGTTATGATTCTGCGATGTACAAACGGGAACTGAAGAAAAATGGGGTTTCGCTGTACAGTGTGCTGGAAAATCTGGATGACAGCCCTGAAAGCATTATGATGGAAGCTGTTCTGGAAGGCATGGCAGAATACTATTCCCAGAACCTAGCCAGAGAAACCATGAAAGGAATGCGGGAAACCGCATTACAATGTAAGCATACTGGTGGGAAGCCTCCGTTGGGATTTGATGTGGACCCAGTCAGCAAGAAATTGGTCATCAATGAACAGGAGGCGGAATGGGTACGACTGATTTTTGAAATGTTTGCCAATGGAGAAGGGTATTCCTCCATCATCAAGAGACTAGATCAGTTACAGGCAGTGACGAAGAGAGGCCTTCCTTTTGAAAAGAATAGTCTCAGTTCAATATTGAGAAATAAAAAATACGCTGGAATCTATGTCTTTAATCGCTCTGCTTCGAAGAGTCCAAATGGTAAAAGAAACAACCACCGTAGTAAAGAAGCTGATGACATTATCGAAATACCTGGTGGTTGCCCTCAAATTATAGATGCCTTTACTTTTCAAAGAGTTCAACAAAGAATAAAAAAAGGTCAGCATTGGGGTGGGCGGAATTCATCTAAAGAGGTCTATTTATTAACAGGAAAGCTTATATGCAAGGATTGTGGAAAACCAATGACTGGTAGTAGAAGAACAATGAAAAACCAAAGTCATTATAGTGCCTATAGGTGTACTACAAGAAAACCATTTTGTCAAAACAGAGAAATCAGCAAAAATCAGTTAGAGGATTTTGTCATCGACGTTCTTGAAAGGGAAATTTTCAATTTTTCAGCAATTAATACAATTACTCATCGCTTGACATTAATGAAAGAGGAACAACAGGATGTTTCTCTTTCACTCAAGCAACAGTATCATGTGGAATTGGAAATGATTGAAGAGAAGCTATATAACCTTAGCCAGGCTATTGCTCATGGTATTTTTTCAGAAACAATGGTGCAAGAAGTGAATGCACTGGAAGATAAAAAATTTCAGCTGCAGGAAGAAATGATCAAAGTTGAAAGAGTAAGAGAAATTCCAGAGATAGATCCGTTACTAATCCCAACGCAATATGAAATTTTAAGAAATAAGCCAGATTCTAAAGAATATAGAACGTTTATATCTAGTTTTATTGATAAAATTGTCATCGGTCGCTTTACCGTTACACTTACAGTAAAGACGGGGTTAGAAATCTTTGATGAACTGAATACTACAATATCGATTCGCAGGCAAGAACTGCAGGAAAAGAAAGAAAAAAGACCCTTACGATAAGGGTCTTTTTTTAATAAATTCTTTACTGTTGGAGCAGAAAGAAACACAATGGTTGACTTGTATTGCAAAGCCAATGTTGTAAACAAATTTCCACTTACAACCCAAAGTACTTATCAAAGAAAGCCAAAAGCTTTTCAATGATACCCTGCTTTTTCTCAGTTCTGTTTCCACCACCAAATCGCAATACCGGAGGCATCAGTTTGTCAATGTCAGTACCTGTTGTTTTGATAGAACCACTTTTGAAAGCAGTATCTAAGATGCGTTGGGTTTCTTCTGATTTCTTCTGCTGAACAAATCGCTGCCAATCCTTATCAACTTGAGTTTCTGCATTAATGCTGTCGATGAAGGAATTGATCAACTCTTTCTTAGAGCGCAGTTCCAGGCTGGAATTGATTGCTCTGTCAATATCTCCACGGATTTCTTTATCTTTGCAGTTAGAAGCATGGAATTTGGCAATGAGCATCAGAATGTAGTCAATATTGACCTCAACCTGTTTTACCAGTTCCATTTCAAAGATAACATCATCATGGATAAAAGACAGAGGAGCAGTAGAAGATATGTGAAAAATGTAAAATGCTTGAATTGGCATGAACATAGAATGCTAGACGTGCCCAAAAGTGGCGGGTGCTTCCCCCATGGTGGCGTAACATCAAGGTATCACGCTCAAGAGGCAACAGAAAACAAGGGAAAACGAAAGTGGAAAAAGATAGTGATAAGCAAAAGTGTTGGGAGGACTCGGCCTAGACTTGTAGCATAACTTTACCAAGGCGCAATAAGATGGGGATAGGCGCCGCCTCCACCATCGTAATCCACGTCAAGTGGGAAATAACAGAAAGACCGCCAAGGGACTAAGGTTAAAGTCCTTTGACGGTCTTTTTTCGTTGGTTGTTGAAGTGAGGAAGGGGATCACACGGGCAGGAATCTAGGATATAGTAGTGGGATGAAACCACCGTACATTAATTCATATTCTGAAATATCCGGTTCTTCTGGATGTTTCAGAAAAATGGCGTAATCATGAGGAACTTTGGACAGAGTGAACAGGTTTGGGACTGGATTTTTCAGCTTTGGACACCTGTGTTCCACATGACAGATATCAAATAATTAACTAATGGTAGCATCGATTAAGATATTTTGTTCCTAATAGTTCATAAATCTATATTGCCCATAAATCCAGTTGACAAGGGCAAATTTATCCTCAAAATGGCGATAGAAAGTGGTGCGGGACACTCCGACATCTGCAATGATATCATTCACAGTGATAGAGTCGATGTGTTTCCTTTTTAACTGTTCTTCCAAAGAAGTGATAAGAAGATTTTTGATGATCTGACCTCGCATAGCGGTACACAATCTCCTTTATGGGGTAATTAAGTAAGATTATATACTTATTATACAAGAAAAAAATAAACATCGAAAGTTTACAAAAGTGTAGTTTTGTAACAAATCGGCACAAATGTTACCTAACAATACTTCATTTTTATGAAGAAAAGAGGTATTGTTAAAATAAGGACCAAAAGGAAAGGCGGAATGATTATGAAATACGATTTTACTTCTATTATTGACAGACGCGGCAAAGATGCAATGGCGATCGATAACATTGGTAAAAAACATTGGGGCAATGAGCCCGATTTTCCAAAAGAAGGCTTTGACCCGATCCCAATGTGGGTAGCGGATATGAACTTCGGCACAGCACCTGCTGTTACAGATGCGATCATTGCTCGTGCGCAGCATCCGACCTTTGGCTACTTTGGCGCTCGCGATGAATACTATCAGAGCATCATTGATTGGCAGAGCAGGCGCAATGGTCATGTTGGTCTGGAGAAAAAGCACATCGGTTATGAGAACGGTGTTCATGGTTTTGTGACCAGTGCAGTTTCTGTTCTGTCTGCTCCAGGTGATAAGATTTTGGTTCATAGTCCGGTTTATGTTGGTTTCTGGTCTGATATTGAAGGCATCGGACGCAACTCTGTTTACAGCGAGCTGAAAAAAGACGAGAACGGAATTTGGCGCATGGACTACGAGGATATGGATGCCAAGCTGAAAGCGAACAATATTCATCTGGCGATTTTCTGCTCTCCTCATAACCCGACCGGCCGTATTTGGGAGCGCTGGGAAATCGAAAAAGCCATGGAAGTTTACGCTGCAAACAACTGCTATGTTATCAGCGATGAGATTTGGGCTGACCTTGTGTTCAGTGGTCATAAACATATCCCAACTCAGATGGCAAATGATTGGGCAAGAGAACACGTCGTTGCTGTTTATGCTCCATCCAAGACCTTCAATCTGGCCGGTTTGATTGGCAGTTATCATATCATCTATAATGACTACTTGAGAGATCGTATCAGAAAACACTCGGGCTCTACTCACTACAACTCCATGAACGTACTGTCCATGCACGCACTCCTCGGTGCATACAGCAAAGAGGGTGAGGACTGGGTCAATGAACTGCTGGAAGTTTTGGAAAACAACTCTAAATATGTGACCGACTTTGTAAACAGTAAGTTCGACGGGGTGAAAATTTCTATGCCGCAGGGTACTTACATGGTCTTCCTCGACTGTAGCGAATACTGTGCTAAATACAACACAACCATTGATGCAGTGATCAAAGCAGGTTGGGATGTTGGTGTTGGTTGGCAGGATGGTCGCGCATTCGGTGGTAAATGCCATATCCGCATGAATCTTGCTTCTCCACTTTCCAGAGTTCAGGAAGCTTGTGAGCGACTGGAAAAATACGTCTTTACCGCAGGAAAATAAGCTCCTTTTCCATATCGTCCCTTGAAGGGTGGTTCTCAGGGGACAAAAAGTCCACAATTCCGCTATGGGGTTGTGGACTTTTTAATTGATGGTTGATTGGTAGTGTGTTTAGCGACATTGATGTGAAAACTTTCGGATAATCAATAAAAAATCCCGTCACAAGGGGTATGTGACGGGATGCTTTCAGGTGCATATTATTGAGAGGAAAAGTTTGTGGCTGCACCTTTGTTTTTAGAAGAAGAGGTGAATACAGAGAGCTGCCAGTGGAATTGCCAGGATAGTTCTCTCGATGAAGCAAATGATGATTTCTTTGAACTTGATTGGAGACTTGGTTGCCAGCATAACGGTAGCAGTTTCAGAGAAGAAGATGATCTGGCACATGGAAACCAGACAAACAAATGCGCGTGCTTCGTAAGCAATGAGCTCCAGTTTGCCCTGGATAATCAGTACAGGCAGGAACATCTCTGCGATACCGATTGGCATGGATGCTGCGATCATGCCCGCGTCAGGAACCTGACAGAGCATCAGAAGAGGCTGGAAGATGTAACCGATCCAAGTAAAGATTGGGGTGTATTCTGCAATGATCATCGCGGATACACCGATAGCAGACAGCATAGTCAGTACCTGAGGAACAACCAGAGCACTGTCTTTCAGGCTGAGAGCAACGTCCTTATGAATACCTCTTGCGATGCCTGCACGTTTTACTGCACGGGAGAAACCGGTAGGGATGGTTTTTGCGGTATATTTGGCGTCCTTCAGGTCTTCAGCAGTCTGAGTGCGACCATTGAAGTAACGCTCAGCTTTTTTGCTGATTGGTGGGATACGAACCATGATAACCGCCATGATGAATACCATCACGAAGCTGAGAGCGTAAATCTTCACGAACTGGTCTGCACAGCCGGCGGTATCGATAACCAGATAAGCAAAGCCGATGCTGACAGCAGAGAAGCCGGTCATGATGGAAACCATTTCTTTATCGGTGTACGCACCCTGTTTCCACAGACGATTGGTAACCATAACACCCAGAGAAGAGGAGCTTACAAAGGAAGTAACTGCGTCCAGAGCAGCTTTGCCAGGAATTTTGAAAATAGGTCTCATCAAAGGTTCCAGAATTGCACCAACGATTTCAAGAACACCATAGTTCAGCAGAGTTGGCATAAATACTGCACCCACAAGGATGATGCCCAGTACGCCTTTTACAATAGGAGGGATAACGCTGCCGCCGGTTGCTGCACCGGTAATGATCTCTACGTTTTCCATCAGGCCGGAGTCAACCATTGCATACATAACAATATACAAAGTACCCAGACCGTAAAGGATGGTGTGGACGATGGAGTCATTTGCATATACTTCAGCGAAGGCATTCTTTACAGAGCCTTTTTTCACATACTTAAAGTAAAGATGGCACAGGAAGTTTGCACCGATGATCAGAGCAAGAACCCAATAAATCGCTGAACCAAAGAGATCCAAGAAGCCGTTATAAATAATACCGAATACAGTATCCGATTCACCATTAACGGTTACCTGCCCGAAGAAGACGAAAATACCAATGATGGAGAAAATGATACACTGGATCAGGCCCTTGGTTTTTTGTGCGGAGGTTAATGTCACCTTATCAAGTTCGGGTGACGGCATATCAGGATCAAGGTTGATTTTCTTTGTAGTATCAGCCATAATCGACATCCTTTCTATGTTCTTTCCCTTTTACTGTGCCCCGGGTTACAATCCCGGGGCTTCATTCTATGAAAAGATTATTTCTTTGCTTCTCTTTCTTTTTTCTGAACAGCCAGAATGGAGATGAATTCGAAGCAGATATTGGCTGCCATGTAAGCAGTGATTTCGCCGCTGTCAAATGCAGGCAGAACTTCTACTACATCGAAAGCTACAAAGTTCAGGTCTTTCAGAGCACGGATCAGTTCCAGAGTTTCGTAGGAAGTAAAGCCACCAACTTCAGGAGTGCCGGTACCTGGAGCATAAGCAGGGTCCACGAAGTCGATATCGAAGGTCAGGAAAACTGGCTTATCGCCAACGCGAGCTTTGATGCGTTCGATCAGTGCTTCGAAGCCCATTTTGCGAACTTCATGAGCAGGAATCAGGTCATAACCCAAGTCACGAGCGATCTGATGTTCATTAGGGTCGTAGAGGGAACCTCTCATACCGATCTGGATGGAATGGGAAGCGTCAACGAGACCTTCTTCCAGTGCACGACGGAATGGGGTACCGTGGTTATATTTCTGACCGAATACTTCGTCACAAATATCGGAGTGGGAATCGAAATGAACCATAGCGATTGGACCATATTTTTTAGCAACAGCACGCATTTCACCGAGAGTGATGGAATGGTCGCCGCCGAGACCGATTGGAATGATACCGGCATCAACGATTGGCTGCAGTTCTTTTTCGATTGCTTCGTAGGTTGGATGAATGTAACCAGGAGTAACATTTACGTCACCGTAGTCGGCACCACGGAGATTTTCCAGAATATTAACACCCATGATTACGTTATTTGGTTTCATCATAGCGGAGATACTGCGGATTGCTGCAGGACCAAAACGAGAGCCGCTGCGGTAAGAAGATGCAGTATCAAATGGGATACCAAAGATTGCAAAGTCCAGATCTTTTGCTTCGGTCATATGTGGAATACGCATGAATGTTCCGGTGTTACAGAAACGAGGGGATGCCAAAGCACTTGCAGGCTGGTTACTCATAATAAATTTCCTCCTTCAAGAATCAATCGTGAGTTCTCTTTCTTTGTATGTTTCGGATATTTATGCATGCATGCAATTCCTTTTATCGACAAGCACATTATAATTTAGGACTTGCCTAAAGTAAATAGGCTTACGGCGTTTTGACTTATATGAATTTCGAATAAGGCATTTGATTTGTTATATATGACAAATCGCCTCTTATATGATATAATATATATGAGAATTGTATCCTAATTAATATACGATTTAACAAATATTACAATCTTAAGGTTACTCAAGGGGGATTGAACCATGAACTTAAATTCATTCATTTATGCAATCGAGATAGAACGATGTGGTTCAATTAACCGAGCTGCACAAAATCTGTATCTTTCCCAGTCAAATTTAAGCTCCTGCATCAAATCTTTGGAAGAGGAACTGGGTTATAAAATCTTTAACCGAACAAGCAAAGGTATCGCTCCAACTCCTGAGGGTTATCTGTTTCTTCAATCAGCAAAAGCGATTCAATCGGAGCTTGAGAAGATACAAAATATTCCTTCTCATATCAATTCTGCTGCAGATATCTCCCTTTCAGCTACCTGGTCATCCCAATTTCTGCGTAATTTTATTGATTTCAAGGCGAAGAATCAACCAAATATACAAGACTCATACAAGGAAACCGGATTGATTCAAAACTTCCAGGATATACAGGAAAATCGATATCGCTTGGCTATTTTCTACTGTTTTCATTCCCGCGCTGCTCACCATGAAGAGGAGGCGCAGAAAACAAATCTCTCCGTTGAGCTTTTAGCTTCTGACATTCCGGCCGTTGCCCTTCTGTCGAAAAAGCACCCGCTGGCACAGATGTCATCGCTTTCTTTGAAAGATATCCATCGTTATCCACTGGCTTTATTTGAAGATTTTGAGGATGCCGATTGGATCGACATCCTGAATGTTCCACCGCATCACAATCTCCTGTACCTCTTTGATCGCGGTGCCATTGATGATACTTTATTGTTCAGTAATTATATTTCTGTTGTCAAAAAAGGAAGTATTCGTATCAGTGATGATGATAAAATTATGGAACTTCCAATCAATGATTTGAACGACAGCCTTGATATTTTCCTTCTGAAACATCGCAGTTATGCCTTGAATAACCGAGAAAAAGCCTTTCTTCGATATTTCAAAAAGCATTTGTCTGAAGATAGCAGAGAATAGGTTTATGAATAGATATCACGGCAATATCTGCCGAAAAGATGCACAAATTGCAAGTGAAAACTTTTAATATAGTAAATGGATAAAACGGTATCTTTTTTGTCGAATTTTTATTAAAATAAAAGATGAGGGTAAATTGCTTTACCTGTATGGTTTGTTTTTATATTAAGCAGGAGGATATTGTCATGAGAGCTGAAAAAACGTCCGATAATGGAATTTTGGTGGCAGCATTCAAATTTGTTCCGTTGGTGGTTTTCGCATTGCTGGTCATTCTGTTTAAGATGGACCTGCTGCTGGCAGCACCAATCGCTACGTTTTGTGCTGTTGTCGTCCACATGATCGTCTGTAAATCAAGATTTGAACAGGCGTTCGGACAGGGTTTGACCTCCGCAAAGAAAATCGTTCTTGTGCTGTTTATTCTGATGTTTGCATACGGCACAGCCGAGTGCTTTATGGCGACGGGCGTTGGCGCAGCATTGATCAATCTGGCTCTGGAACTGGGTGTTACGGCTCGCAGTGTTGCGCTGGTTTCTATGATCGTGACCTGCCTGCTGTCGATTGCAACAGGTACATCCTGGGGTACTTTTGCAGCCTGTGCACCGATTTTCCTGTGGCTGAACCATTTGGTGGGCGGTAATGTACTGCTGACAGTCTGCTGTATTGCAGGCGGCTCCTGTTTTGGTGATAACATCGGTATGATTTCTGACGTTACCGTTCTGAGCTGCGGCATGCAGGACGTTAAGATCATCGACCGCCTGAGACATCAGTTGGTTTGGGCTTTTGGCTGTTTGATTTTGGCTTGTGGTATCGTATTGATGGCAAGCTCCTCTTTGCCAAATGTACAGGGCGATGTCTATGCGGCGATCTCACAGATTCCACAGGAAGCGAAGGATGCTCTGCTTTTGGAAAGACCATCTGCACTGGCGCTGCTGGAACAGGTAGAGCAGGGTATTCCTTATTATATGATCATTCCTCTGATTCTGGTCATTGTTTTGTCCTTTATGGGTCTGCATACGATGATCTGTCTTGGTGTAGGTATGGTTTCCTCCTTGATTTTCGGTATGTTTGCAGGCACCGTGACTGCAGAAGTCTGGCTGGAGGAACTGCTGCTGAACGGCTTTAGCGATGCGGGCAGCTGGACTATCGTTATGATGCTGTGGGTATCTGCTTTTGGCGGTATCATGAACAGCATGAACGCTTTTGATCCATTGGCAAATCTGGTGGTACGCATTTCTAAGAATGTACATCAGCTGATGGGCTGGTGCGGAGTAATGTGTCTGGCGGGCAATATGGCCCTTGCGGATGAAGCGGCTCAGGTTGCTACGATTTCTCCAATCATTCGCAATATTGTAGAGAAAAACGTGGAATGTACCGATGAGGAAGCAGAATATACCCTGCGCTTGCGCTTGGCGACCTTTACATCTGCGATGGGTATCTATGGCTCAGAACTGGTTCCATGGCACTGTTTCCCGGTCTTCTTTGCAAGTATTGCAAACGCAGTTTACCCGCTTTACAGCTTCACCACAATGGATATTATCAGCCGCAACTATATGAGTTTTATTGTTGTCGGTTCGATTCTGTTGCTTACCTTTATCGGTTGGGATCGATTTATCCCGTATTTCGCGCTGCCTGATGATGACCGTATCAAACTGCGCAGGAACAGCGAGGTAAAGGAGCACTAAAACAAACTGCAATCAATAAAAAGGCCATCAGAAGTTTATTCTGATGGCCTTTTGTGCTGTTTTATAAAATTTGAAGTTTATTATCCGCACTCAGCGAGCAGCGAATGTATGCTCCGTTGGCGATGTGATAATCGTAGAAATCGCGCTTTGGCTCTGCGAAGCGTTCCAGAATTGCCATGATGACACCGCCATGCACGACAAAAGCGGAGCGGGAATCCTCGGGAATCGACGGGATTATCTGTTCAAAAGCGGAACAGCAGCGTTCCTTGAAGACGGAAACAGATTCTCCTTGAGGAATTGGGTCGAGGCAGAAGGAATCCAGCCATTTCTGATAGTCGGTGGAAGCGGATAACTCGTCAGCGGTTTTTCCCTCAAAGATGCCGAAATCCGTTTCACGAAAGGCTTCCACCGTAGTCACAGACTGCTGTGGAAAAAGGATATCTGCCGTCTGTCGAGTGCGGAGCATGGGGCTGACAAACAGGTGATCTACCTTGAAGTTTTCGTCTTTCAGGGCTTCAATTTGACGGATCCCGAGCGTACAAAGAGCCTCATCCGTCTTGCCGATGTAACGCTTTTCCAAATTGCCGGCGGTAGAGCCGTGGCGGATGAAGAGAATTTCTTTCATTACAGGCACGCTCCGATCAGTGCAGCAATGAGGCAGAAAAGCTCACAAAGCTGCAGGAAAAAGCCGGAGGTATCTCCGGTGACGCCGCCGAATTCTTTTAAGGTGAGTCGACGATAGAACAGAGAGCAGAAAACAGCTCCCAGCAAAATACACAGCCCGACTTTTACAGACAGAAGCAGCAGAGCTGCTCCGCAAATAAGAGCGGTCAGCAGGGTTACAGCTGTGGCTTTTCTGCGGTCAGCATTCTGTGTGTAGGCGCAGAGCATGCCGCTTTTTCTTGCGTTTGGAAGGTTTACCGCAAAAAATGCGGACAAACTGCGGGAAAGTACAAAAACAGGTACATAGAAGAGAATTCCTTGTCTGAGGTACAACTCGTGGAGCAATCCAAACTGCAGAAACAGGTATATGCCGCAATAAATCACTGCAAAAGCGCCGCAGTTGGGGTCTTTCATGATTTCCAGTTTGCGCTCTTTGCTTTGGTGGGAGGAGAGGGCGTCCATGGTGTCCATATAGCCGTCCATGTGGATTCCGCCGCTGATAAGAAGTGGAAGACAAACAGCAACTGCCGAAAACAGGATGGCGCTGAGATTCATCACAGAGCAGAGAAGACTCCAAAGCCAAAGGGCGACTCCCACAAAAATTCCCACAACAGGGAAGAAACAGATGGAATATTTCATGTTTTTTTCGTTCCATTCAAACTGTGGGACAGGAATAGCGCTGTATGTAGAGAGAGCGACAAAAAGAGATTCAAGACTTCGCATAAGAGTCTCCTTTCTGACAGACAGGCTGTCCGTTTTCCATGATATAGGCGATGTCTGCCGCGAAAAACAGGCGTTGATTCAAGCTGTTCAGATTGTTGATATAGGCGGCGGTTTCGGCGTCGTAGCCTTCATTTTGTAAGCCGGAAATAGTGACAGCGACCAAGGTATTGCAGTGCTCTTTCAGTCGCAGAATATCTGCAAAAACAGAATCAACACTGCCGCTTTTCTCAAAAAATGCATTGGCAAAGAGGTTGCTCACATCCTCCAGAAGAACGACGGTTTGGCTGTCGATAGGAGCAGAAGCAACTTCATAAGGAAGTTCCAGCGTCTCAAAGTTCAAATGCTGTCGCTGCTTGCGGTGCTTTTCGATGCGCTGAATATTATCTTCTGTTTGCGCTTTCATGGTAGCGATATAGCAGCGTTTTCCCGGCATTTTGGAGATCAGTTGTTCTGCAAACAGACTTTTTCCGCTGCCGTTGGAGCCGGAAATCAAAATAAACGCCATAGAATAGCTCCTTTACACGGTGAATTGATCGCCCTGACGAATTTCATCCAAATAATCGTCATTGATCCCTGCCTGATCGAAGGTTGCCATGTTGTTGATGACAGCGCAGGCAGCTTCCAGTACCTGAAAGGCCAGTGGACAGCCGCTGCCTTCGCCGAGGCGCATATTTAAGAGGAAGATCGGCTGTAAATCCATAGCGTCCATGGCAAGCTGGTAGCCGATTTCATAGGAAGCGTGGCTTGGAATGAGATAATGACGTGCGTTAGGGCAGAGTTTAACAGCGCAAAGAGCAGCCACGGCAGAGATAAAGCCGTCAATGACAACGGGTTTCTTAGCGGCTGCGGAACCTAAGAATGCACCGCACATAGCAGCAAGATCAAAGCCGCCCACTTTTGCGAGCACATCAATGATATCATTTTTGTTTGGCTGGTTGATGGCAATGGCTGTTTGAATGACCTGTTTCTTCTTACGGAAACTGTCGTCGGTGATACCGCCGCCGCGTCCGGTGACGGATTCCACATCTGCGTCCAGCAAAACGGACAGCACTGCCGAGGAAGTGGTCGTATTGCCGATGCCCATTTCGCCGATACCAAATACATCGGCATCAATGCTTCGGGCTAAGTCTGCTCCGCATAACAGTGCAGTCATCGCCTGTGATCTTGTCATGGCAGGGCCTTTGACGATATTCTGTGTACCATAAGCGATTTTACGATTGAGAACAGCGGGTTCCATGATATCGGCGTTGACGCCAACATCACAGACAGTGATGCCGCAGCCAAAATGTTTCGCCAGTACGGACGCGCCGGTTTTATGACGTGTCAGATTGATGGTCTGCTGTAAAGTAACAGACTGTGGTGCGGAAGAAACACCTTCTTCCACCACACCGTTGTCCGCGGCAAAGACAAGAAGATGCTTCTTGGCAACGGAATTGTGAATGGATCCGCTGATTCCTGCCAACTGTACGGATAGGTCCTCCAAACGGCCGAGGCTTCCGGGAGGTTTGGCCAGCTGTGCCTGACGCTTTTTGGCGGCAGACATGGCAGTTTCATTGAGCGGGGTGATGGATGTAAGCAGCTGTTTTATTTGTTGTTCCATGGTAATTCCTCCATAAGCCAGCGAATAGAATCGGTGGATTCGGTCAGTTCAAGGGTGTAGGTTGCAGTTGGGCAAAGACTGTCGGCCTGTAACAGAAATTCTTTCATAGGGATCGTGCCGCAAGGAAGAGCGCTGTGACTATCCCAGCTGCTGTCGTTGTTGTGAATATGGAAATGACTGAGGTAAGGGGCCCACGCTGTGAGCCAGGCTTCTGCGGAGATAGCGGAGTAGGCATTTACATGGCCAACATCAAGGCAGAGCTTCAGCTGTGGATGAGCAACAGCAGAAACAATATCGAGAAGCATCGAAGGCTCTTCTTCCAATACATTTTCCAGACAAATCTCCAAACCAGCGGGAACTTCTTCCATAAACTCTTTCCAAAACACAATGGATTGTTCCACATACCAGATCGGATAATAAATGCGAGGATTATAGCCGCCGTGAATGACGATTTTATGGGCCTTATAGCGTTGTGCCAACTTGATCGCCTGATGATATCGATATTTTGCCAGCTTTCTTGAGAGAGGGTCAATGGCACAGGGGAAAAGCTCATTAAAAGGAGCATGAAGGATGCGGTTGGGGTTGCTTTCCAGCTTGTTTTGAACGATTCGGTCTGTTTCTTCAAAAAATTCATCCATGTTGTAAGCCGTGCAGTATTCCGCGATTTCCAAACCAAAGCCATGCCGACGGGCTAAATCCGCAGCATTTCCGTCGATGGTGGAAAGATAAATCTGCTGTTGTTTCATGTCGATCCCCTCACAAAAATGTCGTTAAGAAGCTTTCCTTCATGATACTCCGCGGATTTTGCTTTGTCAATCAGAACGGAGAAAATGACAATTTGACTGATATAATTATCGGACTTTTCTCGTATGGTTCTTGACATAGAGTTCGCTCCATGCTGTACAATGGACAGGAAAGACCATGCAGCTATATTTTCCGAAAGGTGTTCCTTTGCAGCGGAAAATATGGTATGATACAATCAGAATTTTGTATAGGGGGAGATGTTCGTGTCGAATTCTCAAACCAAAACACAAACCATTGATATGGTCAATGGTCCGTTGCTGAAAAATATCTGTATTTTTTCAGTACCGCTGATGCTGACCAATCTGGTTCAGATGATGTTCAATGCCGCCGATGCCGTGGTAATGGGACGTTTTGCAGGGCAGCAGGCTCTGGCTGCAGTTGGTGCGACCAGCTCGCTGTGCTTCCTGCTGATTTCCTTATTCAATGGTCTCAGCGTCGGCAGTAACGTAGTGATCGCCCGTTATCTGGGCGCCAACGACCTGGGAAAAGTCGAAAAATCTGTACACACTTCCATCGCTACAGCGATGCTCAGCGGTGTGTTCCTGATGATCGTGGGCTTCTTCGCATCCAGACCTCTGCTGCAGATGATGTCTACTCCAACAGATATCATCGATCTCAGTGAACTGTATATGCGTATCTACTTCGTGGGTACTTTCTTCACTCTGATTTATAACTTCGGTGCGGCGATTTTCCGTTCTGTGGGTGATACCAAGCGTCCTCTATACTTCCTTCTGATCAGCGGCGTGATTAAAGTAGTTTTGAGCTTGCTGTTTGTTATCGTTTTCCAGTGGGGCGTTGCCGGTGTAGCATTGTCCACTGCCATCGGACAGGCGATTGCAGCAGCTATGGTTTGCCTGACTCTGATCAAGGAGAAAGGTCCTCACCATCTGGACTTCAAGAAACTGAGCATCGACGTTCCAATGGCTTTGGATATCATCAAAATCGGCGTTCCTGCCGGTATTCAGGGTATGGTATTTGCGCTGAGCAACGTCGTGATCCAGTCCAGTATCAACTCCTTCAATTCCTCTGTTATCGTTGCAGGCAACAGCGCTGCCAATAACATTGAGAACTTCGTTTACATCGGTATGAGTGCTTTTACTCAGGCTTGTATCACCTTTACCAGCCAGAATATCGGCGCACATAAGCTGCAGCGTGTTGGCACGATCTTCAAACAGTCCATGATTCTGACCATCCTCAGTGCCGCAAGCATTGGCTTCCTGGCATGGTTCTTCGGCGAGTTCTTCCTGGGTCTCTATACTCCGGATGCAGCTGTTGTGGAGGCCGGTATGGTTCGTCTCATGTGGGTGACTATGCCTCTGTGGCTCAACGGCGTGCTGGATGTTTTCGTTGCATCTATGCGTGGTTTCGGTTATTCCACCGGCCCAACCATCCTGACCATCGTTGGTATCTGCGGTGTCCGTCTGACTTGGATCTGGACCGTCTTCCAGCTTCACAGATCTCTGGATGTGATCTATATGTGCTTCCCGCTCAGCTGGATCATCACCAGTATCGTTCTGGGTCTCTACTGGTTCAAATGCTACCGTAAACTGATGAAAACCGCATAAGAAAAAGAAAAGCTTACAGAAAACCTCTTTGGTTTTCTGTAAGCTTTTTTGCGTTTGCGTTAGTCTTTGAAGATTTCAGCACTGAGTTGGAAGGCTTTTTCTTTTTCCTGAGGGAAAATCGCTTCGTGACGGGCTTTTTTGGCTTCCGGATCGAACATGGTCCAGTTGTAGCGGCTGTAATCATGGACCTGCAGAGTGTTGCCGCAGATCATGGTTTTGCATGGGCCGACAAACGTATTGAAATTGTTTTCGTAGCGTTTGATCATAGCGCCATAGCCATCCGGGGTGTAATATTCCTCCGGCGCATTGCTGGTCATGATGAACAGCACAGGGATTTTATGCTCGTTGCAGCAAGGGAGTTCTTTGCGGTAGGTAAGGGACTGGAAAATCAGACGTTCATACAGCGCGCGGCAGCCTGCGCTGACGTCACCCAGATAGTTCGGCGCACCGAGAATCAGACCGTCCGCCTGACGAATCTGTTCCAGAACAGGGGCAAGGGCATCGGGATAAACACATTTGCCGTAATTCATTTCGGTTTTGCAGGCGAAGCAGGACATACAGCCGTTGAATTTATCTAACTTGTACAGGTCAATGACGGTGACCTGTGCGCCGACAGATTCGGCACCGCGGGCAGCTTCACGAACAAGAATATCGGTGTTCCAGCCGCTGCGAGGACTGCAGTTGATTGCGATGATCTGTTTCATAAAAGACCTCCTTTGGATTCTCTTTCTTTCACTATGCCACAAATCAGGGTAAATTGCAAGCAATGAGGAAAACCCCTGCCCATTTTAGCGGACAGGGGAAACTTTTATGCTTTTTTCATGCAGCCTTTTTCCATCTGATAACGAATCATACCCGGGCGCAGACAGGAGAGATCGTGAGTGCTGATCAAAATCGCCTTGCCCTGCTTGGCTTGCTGCTGGAAGAAATCAATGATCATTGCTGTATTTTCTTCATCCAGATCACTGGTTGGTTCGTCAGCGATGATCAGTTTAGGGTCGTGAACAAAAGCTCTTGCGATCGCAACACGACGGCGTTCACCGCCGGAGAGGTTGGAAGGATAGTCGTTTGCCATGGCTTCCAGACCAAAATGGCTCAGCAGTTCCATTGCTTTTTTCTCCAAATCTGTTCTGCCGCAACTCAGCTGATGAGGCAGGCAAATATTTTCCAGAACGGTGAAGTTTGGCAGCAGACTGTCACCCTGCAGAACATAGCTGATTTTCTCTGCACGCAGAGCAGCCAGTTCCTTGTCGCTGAGTTTGCAGATATCCTTTTTATCGAAGAATACCTCGCCGCCGTCTGCTTTTGTGATGCCGCAGAGCAGGTGGAAGAAGGTACTTTTACCACAGCCGGATGGACCGGTCAGGACACAGAAGTCGCCGCCCTTCATGGAGAAATTGACCTCGTGAACCGCATCGAAGTGACGATTCTGGCGGTCAAAGGTTTTGGTCAGATTTTTTACATTCAGCATTACATTTCCTCCCCTTTGATCAGAGTGTCAAGACTGTTGCGGCTGACTTTCCATGCAGAGTACAGAGAGGCAACGATGGATACCACCAGAGCCAGTGCCATACATTTCAGACCGAGAATCAGCAGATAATCCAGTGCGGTGATGAGTTTCGGAATATCCATAAGAACAACGATGGTGTTGCCGAAAATAAGCAGTCCGACGATGGAGAAAATAACACCGATGAGACCGCCTGCAAGACCGATCATACAGCCTTCGGAAAGTACCAAGCCGGCCAGTTTACCGCTGCCGGCACCCAAAGAAGCCAGAATACCGAATTCTTTGGTGCGTTCATTAATAGTGATAGTGAAGATGCAAACCAGAGCAGCGATAACCAGAATGGAAATCAGGATCATCAGAATACTGCTGTAATTGTCCATGCTGTTGACAGTATTCATAGCGCCGGAGAGGAGACCGTTCATGGTGTATGCACGAACCGGACAGTCTTTGCTCAGACGATAGTTGATCTTGGTAGCAATATCGTTTTTGTCGATGCCCTGTTCCGCACGGATCATCAGGCAGGAAACCAGATTTTCTGCTGCGCCTGCTTCACCAAAGGCCTCGATCCATTTGTCACTGTGAACGATTTCGTCAGCGGTTTCATAGGTCATAAATACGCAGGCATCGTAGTTGCTGCGTGTTTCTTCCAACTGACCGACCACTTTGTACGGTTTATTGAAGAAGATGACATTTCCATCTGTTTCCGGGGTGATTTTGGAGCCGACAATGACTTCGCCTTTTTTCGGCAGCTCAATGCCGTCGTCGTTGAGCCAGGAAGTGATGATGAAGTCGGTTTCCGGATCAAAGGCGATCAGCTGAACCGCAGTGGAGCAGCAGTCTGCAGCCAGAGTTCTCAGATACAGCTGCGGGGAGGATTTGGCGATTCCTTCAACACCGGTGATTTCACCGAGCCACTGTTTGTCGAAGGTAAAAGAACTGATGTTGCCCTGGAACAGAGCGTCAGCCATGTCTTTTTCGTATTCTTCCGGAACAACGATAACATCCGCACCCATGCGGTTGGTAGTTTTTTCGAGGCTTTCGGATAAGCTGTCGGTCAGTACGGTACAGAAGAAAAGGGAAGCGGCCAGCATGAATACGAAGAAAATCATACACCAGCTTCTGACCGGGCGGCGCTGCAGATTTTTCAGCGCCATATTGAGTGTAACAAATTGTTTCATGGTTACTCCTTGTAAATGAAATATTCTGTAATGGTTTTCTGAATATCCGTTAAGGTAAGGTTCTTTGATTTGGCCCCGATACCGGAGACGAAAAGGTATGGGGCCAAGTCATTATTTTTCCTTGCTGATAAGAGTCAGACCCTGAAAAACGATGCCGATGGCAGACAGAGTGTGAGTAACAGGGAAGGTCAGCATCTTGCAGGCCATATCAGGTTTTACACAGCCGCCGATGATCACAGTTGGGATCAGAATGGCGGAAATGCAGAGTGCCAGGCCAACAACAGACAGAACTTTGCGGGATTTTGCTTCTTTGCTGATCAGCTGCAGCAGACCGATGAGAGCGATGACTGCACCGACTACGATAAGAGCTTTGCAGCTCCAGAAGCATTTCATAAACTTCTCAGTGGTTGGGCAAGGCAGGAAGAGGAACTGTGGACCTGCAGAAAGCAGAAGACCAACAAGAATGCTTCCGATGGATGTAATTTTGTTTTTCATAAGTAAATCTCCTTTGCTTGGTGATTTTTGATGACTTTAGTATAACAAGCTCATCTTAATTACCAATAAATCCACCCTTAACATTTATTAAGGTCTATTGATTTCCTCAATCAAAATGGCTAAAACAGAAAAAACTCCCCGAAATCGGGGAGTTTTCGTCTAATCAAGGTAAGCGGGGAGAGTGAGGGTAAAGATACTGCCTTCGCCTTCCACGGAGTGAACGCTGAGACAACCCTGATGGTCTTCGGCAATTTGCTGTGCAATGGCAAGACCAAGACCGCTGCCCTTGCCGCCCTCTTTCGTTGTGAAGAATGGCTCGAAAATATGAGGCAGAACGTCGCTTGGAATACCGCAACCGTTATCCTGAAGCACAATATGCAGCTGTCCGTTTTCTGTGTGAGTGGAAATGGTCAGCTGTCCGCCTTCCTCGGTCATGGCATGGAAGGCATTGAGCATCAGATTCAGAAGAAGCTGCGACAGCTGTGTCTCATTTCCGTAAATGCGTAAATGCTTATTGCTGCATTGGGAATCTACGGTCACATTCTGCGGACAGGCAGGTAAAGCCACATGAAGCACCTTACTGATGAGCAGATCCGGATTCAGATACTGCTTGTTTTCGTCCGTGTTTTTTCTGGAATACTGTGACAGCTGCGAGGTGATCTCTCTGGCCTTGCGGGAGGAGTTGTAGATCTCCAGAACATTGTCATACAATTCTTCCTGTTCGGGATTGAGCTGTTCCAAAGTCAGCATACTGTAAGTCATGATCGGTGTCAGCAGATTGTTAAACTCATGGGCAATACCGGAAGTTAGAGTACCGATCATTTCCAATCGCTGATGATGAGCGACTTCCTGCGTTTTGCGCTGTAATTCTTCCATAGCGATATTTTTCTGCTGGAGCAGTTCCAGTTCCTGCGCGATTTGCAGGTCACGACGACGAAAATGCAGAACAAGGATCAGCAACAGGCTGATGCCTGCCAGCAGGATCGATCCACCCAGAAGCCAGCGGAAGGATGCACTGTGCAGTGGCTGCAGTGCAGTATCCGTATTGCTGATAAGACCGATGGCAAAGCTTTGATTGGCGCTGAGTCCGCTTGGAATGATGGAGATGCGGGCATTGTAGCCGTCAGACATCTTCTGCGTCCGGTACACGAAGGGATAGCTGTTCTGAACTTGATTTCGCTCCGCAGAGATCAGCAGTTGGAAGTCCTCTCGTTTGGGGCAGCTTTCTACCAGCGTGTTTTTGATTTCTCGGCTGTCGCTGCAGAAATGCTGCAAAATTGAACAGCTGTGATCCAGCAGAATCAACTGATCCGCTTCGGTCAGTTCGATACTGCTGACCTTCTGATACAGCAGCTGCAGATCGATCATGCTTGCATAGGAAGCTCCGCCCTGACCTTCGCAGATGAGAGCGAGATAATAGCGCCCTGTGGTTCCGATACAGATTCGGTGAGGGGAAAGTGCGTCATCATCAAGAAACTGATAGGTCGTGTAGCCGTGCTCATCGGGAATGAATTTGCCGTCTTTCATAATGGCAATGCCCGCGATCAAATCGTTGCGGTTCAGATGATTGTCGGTCAGATAGCGAAGCAGATTGCCGCTTTTGCCGCTGTGAAGCCACTGTTTTTCCTCGATTTGGAACTGTTCCAAGCCGATAATGTACTCCAAACTGTTGCGGCTTTGCTTAAGCAGAGACTCAATGTTGCGGTCAACAGCCTGGGCAAGCTGCAGTTTCTGGCTTTCCTGCTGCTGAATGAACTGCTCCCGATAATCCTGATAGGTCGTTAAAATCAGACAGACGCCCAAAAGCAGAAAGCAAATGATCCCTGCAATGGCAATGCGAAAAAGCCGTTCTTGTTTTTTCTGCAAATGTGCCACCTCCTTGCAAAAATTTGACAAGCTGTGTATACTTGTGATTATACTGAATCCGGTTTCACTTGTAAAGGAGGCTTTTTTATGGCTGATACTATTTTGATCGTTGACGATGACCAGTCTGTTTCTCTGACGCTGAGCAAAGCGGTACAGAGCAGTGGCATGGAGGCGGAAATTGCCAACAGTGGTGAAGAAGCATTAAAACGATTGAGTGAAAAGCGTTTTGATTTGATTCTCATGGATATCAATATGCCCGGAATGGATGGTTTTCAGACAGTAGAGTCGATTCGTAAGCAGGGGATCCAGACGCCGATCATCATTATCAGTGGACGCAAAGAGGATATCGACACACTGTATGGTCTGAACATCGGCGCCGATGATTACATCACAAAACCGTTCAACCCCATCACGTTGGGCGCGAAAATCAAGGCTCTGATCCGCCGAAGCCGCAATGACCTGCCCGGTTCCAGCCAGCAGATCAGCGCAGGGCCGTTTACCTACAACACCAGCACCCTGCGTTTCTACAAAAACGGAGAGGAGATTTCTCTGTCTGCTAAAGAAAATGCAATGATCAAGCTGTTTATGGACAATGTCAATCGTATTTTCTCCAAAGATATGATTTATGAAATGGTTTGGGGAGACAGCATCATTGATGAAAATGCTGTGATGGTTTATGTTAATCGTCTGCGTCAGAAAATCGAAGACGACCCGTCTGAACCCCGATATATCCATACAGTTCGCGGCCTGGGCTATCGCTTTGTCATTTAATATACTGTTCAAAATCGCAGAATCTTCGTTCGTTAAGGGCGAAGATTTTGTTGTTTTTGCGGGATTTTTATTGACTCAAAACGCTAAAAAGTGTAGTATTAGTACAAGATGGGCACTTTGCCACGATCAATTTGAAATGAGGTCTTGCTATGAATCTTGCTGAAATGAAACAGAAATACGCCTACACACTGGCCAGAGTTGGTCTGAATGTTCAGAAAGGTCAGCCTGTACTGGTGGAAGCTACCATCGAAGGCGCAGATTTTACTCCGATTTTCGCAGAAGAATGCTATAAGCTGGGTGCATCCAATGTTATCGTTCACTATCTGGATGAACCAAATATGAAAGTAGCTGCCAAATACCGCAGCGATGCTGACATGAGAAAAGTAGAGGACTGGGAAGAACGTCAGAATCAGATGTATCTGGATCAGGGCGCTTGCTATGTTCGTCTGGAAGGCGTCAATCCAAAACTGATGGAGGATGTTCCGGAAGCACAGGCCAATGCGATTTTTGCTCACACTGACGCAGTTCGCAATATCATGCGCAAAGCCAGCCGTGATAAACACTGCCAGTGGCTGATCGCGATGATCCCAACCCAGAACTGGGCAGAATATATTCTGAAAGATGTTCCAAAGGAACAGGCTCTGGAAGAGCTGTGGAAGCTGCTACTGAAACTCTGCTACATTGATGAGACTAACGATGTTGTGGAAACCTGGGAACAGAAACGCCGTGAGAAGAGCGAACGCGGCAAGAAAGTGGACTCCTACAACTTCAGAAAACTGCACTACACCGCAGGCAACGGCACCGATCTGACCGTTACACTGACTCCATATTCCAAATTCGGCCATGATGCGCCTGCTGATGCGATCCGCTTCCAGGCAAACATTCCAACCGAAGAGATCTGCACTTCTCCGGAAAAATTCGGCACCGATGGTGTGATTTACGCATCCAGACCACTGGTTCTGGGCGGCAAGAGCATCGAGAACTTCGGCTTCCGCTTTGAAAACGGCAAAGTTGTGGAAGTGCTGGCGGAAGAAGGCAAGGAAATGCTGGAAGCTCTCGTTTCTATGGACGAAAATGCAGGCTATCTGGGTGAGGTTGCTTTTGTTGACTACCACTCTCCGATCTCCATGTCCAACATTGTTTACTACACCACCCTCATCGATGAAAACGCATCCTGTCATCTGGCACTGGGCCGCGCACTGGGCAGACCACTGAACGATGAAAAATGGACTCTCAATGATTCTCAGATCCATATTGACTTCATGGTCGGCACTCCTGACCTGCGTATCGTGGGTACCACCGAAGACGGCAAAGAGGTTGTTGTTTTTGATCAGGGTGACTTCGTGCTCTAAAAAGATTCTGGGGGAGAAGATATGAAGGTTTTATTTTTAGGCAACAGCCACACCTATTTCCATGATATGCCGGAGCTGTTTGCTCGCTTTGTGGAGAAAACCACAGGTGAGAAGCCGACAGTAACCATGCTGGCATACTCCGGTCGCGACTGGGAATGGCATCGTAAAGAATATTTCTCTCTGCGCTTTAATTTGATGTATGGCGCTTATGATTACTGCATCATTCAGCAGGCGGCACATCCATACCCACCGATCGAATCTACACTGAGTATCGGCGCAGAGATCATCGACCTCTGCCATCGCTGCGGCGTGAAGCCTGTGGTTTACATGACCTGGGCAGAGAAGCGTTTCCCGGAAAATCAGCAGAAAATGATCGACACTTGCGAAAAATTGGCGCAGGAACAGAATGCTCTGCTGGCTCCGATCGGCAGATATTGGCAGAAAATCTTGGCAGAACAGTCGGACATTGACCTGTTCCATAAAGATGGCGAACACGCAGGCCCGTACGGAGATTTCCTCATCGCGGCAACTTTCTGCAAGCTGCTCTGCGGTGATGTTTCTACAGAGGTCAGCGGCATGGGTCACAACTTCATCGGTGACTGCGTCGTTGATTTCAGTAAGCCAACCTTGCTGGAAGATGACAGGGTAAAGGTTTCCCTTGATAAGGATCAATGTGATCGTATTTTGGCTGTAGTTAAAGCATAAGAAAAAGCTCCCGTTATAAGCGGGAGCTTTTTTGTGAGTTTTGACTAAAATTTTTGATTTGCCAAAACAGTTATTTTGCTATATGATTAAAGCAGTACATTGGGAGAGGAGCAGTGTAATGAATTACTTCAGTACAAGAAATACAGGGGAGAAAGTCAGCTCAGCGGAGGCTATCGTCAAAGGTTTGGCGGCGGATGGAGGTCTCTTTATTCCGGAAGAGATTCCGCAGGTCAAGATGGAAGGTCTGGAGAAGCTGAGTTATCCGCAGCTTGCGGCGGAGCTGCTGCCATATCTCCTGCCGGATTACGATAGAGAATTTCTGAAACAGGCGACAGAAGAGGCCTACGGACCCGCTTTCCACGGAAAGGCAGGTCATACCGTTAAAGTAAAGGACGGACTGTATGCACTGGAGCTGTGGCATGGCCCGACCTGTGCCTTCAAAGATTATGCGTTACAGCTGATGCCGCGTCTGTTGGTGGAGGCAAAGAGAATGCTGGGCAGAACAGAAAAGACCCGTATTCTGGTTGCGACCTCCGGTGACACCGGAAAGGCAGCGTTGGAAGGCTACAAGGATTTGAATGGAATCGACATCTTTGTGTTCTATCCCAACGACGGCACCAGTGAGATCCAGCGTCTGCAGATGGCAAGTCAGCAGGGTGGAAATGTGGGAGTTTATGCAGTAGAAGGCAACTTCGATGATGCACAGACCGGCGTAAAAAAAGCCTTCCGGGATCCTGCCGTGGAGGTGCAGCTGGAGAAAAGAAACATCCGTCTTTCCAGTGCAAATTCCATCAACTGGGGACGGCTTGTACCGCAGATCGTGTATTATTTCTACTCCTATTTCCGTGTTCTGGAACAGGAAAATCTGCCTTTCGGAACCGTCATTGATTACTGTGTTCCAACGGGTAATTTCGGTGACATTACCGCCGGATATTATGCGAAAAAAATGGGTCTGCCAATCGGCAAGTTGATTTGTGCAGCCAATCAGAATAATGTGCTGGCAGATTTCTTTGCAACAGGAACCTATGATGCCAATCGTCCATTCCACAAGACAGGTTCTCCATCTATGGATATCCTGATTTCCAGTAATCTGGAGCGTTTGCTGTATAATGCCTGCGGCGATGAGAAGCAGGTAGCAGGCTGGATGAAAGAGTTGTCAGAAAAGGGTGTTTACAGCGTAGATGAGCAGACCCTTGAGACACTGCGGGAAGATTTCGCCGCAGGTTGGTGCAGCGAGGAAGCCTGCGCGGAGATCATCGGTCGCTACAATGAGCAGTACGGATATCTTGCAGATACTCACACTGCTGTCGCCTTGGGAGTGGCAGAGCATTTTATCACAGAGCGTCCGATGGTGGTTCTTTCCACGGCGAATCCATATAAATTCCCGAGAGTGGTACTGACTGCACTGGGACAAGAAGCTCCGCTCAGTGACTTTGAAGCCATCGAGCAGCTGGAAAAACTGTCAGGTATTTCCGCACCGGATAGCTTGACCATGCTGAAAAATATGCCGGAACGCTTCAAGGAAGTCATTCCGGCAGAGAAAATCACTGACATTGCAGTTCAATAAGGGGGAGACAATATGAGTAATCTGAATATCGTATGTTTGGACATGGAGGGCGTTCTGGTGCCTGAGATTTGGGTAGCATTCTCGGAAGTGACCGGAATTCCGGAGCTGAGACGAACCACCGCCCACGAACCGAATTATGATAAGCTGATGAAAGAACGCCTGGCAATTTTGAAGGAGCACGGCCTGGGACTCAAAGAGATCCAGGCTACCATCGCAAAAATCGACCCATATCCGGGTGCAAAAGAATTTCTTGATGAACTGAGAAAAATGACGCAGGTCATCATTCTCAGCGATACCTTTACTCAGTTTGGTATGCCGCTGATGGAAAAACTGGGTTGGCCGACCCTGTTCTGCAACACTCTGGAGGTTGCGGAAAACGGTGAGATCGTGGACTACAAAATGCGTGTGGAAAAGAGCAAGTACAGCACCGTAAAAGCGCTGCAATCTGTAGGCTTTGAGACCATTGCCGCCGGAGACAGCTACAATGACTTGGGCATGATTCGCGCCAGCAAAGCGGGCTTCCTCTTCCGCAGCCCTGATTACATCAAAGCCGATAATCCGGACCTGCAGGCATACGAAACCTACGATGAACTGCTGACTGCAATCAAAGCAGCGCTGTAAGGAGAAGAATATGGACTTTGAAAATAAAGTTGTGGTTGTGACGGGCGGTGCTCATGGAATCGGCAAGTGTATCTGCGAGGAATTTGCCAAAGAGGGCGCGAAGGTCTGCACCATTGATTTGTTGGAGAATGATTATTTCCAAGGAGATCTGGCAGATAAAGCGACCTTGGAGCGTTTTGCGGAGCAGGTCATTGAGGACTGCGGTCATGTGGATTACCTTATCAATAACGCTTTGCCTTTGAGCAAGGGCATTGATACAGCCAGCTACGAGGACTTTGAGTATGCACTGAAAGTTGGCGTGACTGCGCCTTTCTATCTGACGAAGCTCTTTCAACAGCACTTTGCAGAGGGTGCCAGCATCGTGAACATCTCGTCGTCTCGCGACCGTATGAGTCAGCCGCAGACGGAGAGCTACACCAGTGCCAAAGGCGGTATTTCTGCACTGACTCACGCATTGGCAGTCAGCCTCGCGGGAAAAGTGCGTGTTAACTCGATTTCTCCCGGCTGGATCGACACGGATTATACAGTTTACGAGGGTGCTGATGCCGTTCAGCAGCCGGTAGGACGAGTGGGAAATCCATTGGATATTGCTCACATGGTCCTCTTCCTTTGCTCAGAAAAGGCAGGCTTTATCACAGGTGAAAATATCTGTATTGATGGCGGCATGACCCGACAGATGATTTACCACAATGATTTCGGCTGGAATTTGAATCTATAAAGAATCGGCCATAGAGAAGGCTTGTTTCAGAATGTCTGCATGGTCAAAAGCGAGGACAGAGCTGTCCTGCCACTGCCCATTCAATCGGAGGAGCAAATGGTCTTCCCTCCATTCCAGCGGATACCAGTCAGCAGTTGCGGCATCGTCACCGGCACAAACCTGCAGTTCTTTCGCGTTGACAACAGAAACATAAGCGGCAGAAACGATCCAGCCGCGTGGATCTCGGCCCGGCTTACTGAAAATGCCGACCAATTTCATAGGCAGACCATGAACAGAGGTCTCTTCCTCCAGTTCGCGGGCAGCAGTCTGTTCTACCGGCTCATTTTCATCGGCAAAGCCGCCCGGAAGAGCAAACTGCCCGATGAAAGGGTGATTTTTTCGCTGGATCAGCAGAACTTCATAATGATCCTCTTGCTTTGCAAGAACGACAATATCGGCAGTCAATGCCGGCTTTGGAAAACTGAGGCTTTTGTAGTAGGCGATGGATTCGGCTTCTGTCATGCCGCGCAAATCTCTTTTTTCATTCATAATAAATTCTCCTTTCGGGACAAGCGATCGATAAAAGAAACCGTCCTCCGCAGATGCGGGGACGGTTTTTCTGTTTAGTAGAAGAACACAGGGGAGGCCAGGTTTTTCAGCAGAGCAACAACGCTCCATGCTGCACTGACACTGGATTTCGGATTGACAGGGTCAGGAGTGGAGGTTACTTTGATTTCTGCTTTCATGTGTGCGCCTTCGATGGTGATGGCATGGGAGTTCTCTGCTCTGCCCGGAACGGAACGGATGCGTACTTCAGTATTTGGATTGTCAGAAGCGAGAGCGGTTGCCACCGCAACGTTGACATTTTTCGGGAAGCCTGCGATGGCATCCTGTACGCCGCCGCAGAAGACCAGTTCTTCCTCGCTTTCGGACAGCTCGCGACCATTGAGATATGGTGCGCCATTGAGACTGCGGGGAGCTTTGGTGCTTTCGATGCTGACTTTGGATTCGCCCATCAGCGCGAAAATCTGCATCAGATCAAAGCCGCCGATGGCGCCGTTGACCACATACAGCTTGTGACCGCTTTCTTCTGCGGCAGAGATCAGACTCTGTTTGAAGCTTTCGTCAGCCAGAGAGCCAACAGAAACAACGATCAGGTCACTGACCTCACGAAGAATGGTTTCTCCGTAAGCTTTTGCAGCGGGAATACCTGCGATTTCCACCGTGTAGTCCGGTTTCAGAGCGTACAGCTCCTCAATGGTAGCGCAGGCTTTGCTGCCCACATCGGCAGCCAGTTTTTCCGCGCCCTCCTGCCAGAGGTCGTAAAGACCGCAGATCTCATACTGTTCATTCAGCAGTTTATGGACATTGGTAGCAAGGATACGGCCCAGCGCACCACAACCAATGATAGCAAGTTTCTTTTTCATTTCTATTTCTCCTTGTTTATGGCGTCAATTTCATGGAGTGTGGCGGAAACGATGTCCATCTGCTCCAGAGTATTATAGAATTCCAGACCGAAGCGGATGTAGCCGCCGCGCATAGTGCAGTAGATGTTGTGACTCTGCAGAATACGAACGACATCATCCTCGTGTTCAGCAGGGTAGTACACACAAATCACACCGCCCCAGTGCTTCTCGTCCTCGGCCTGTACAACAGGCAGGCTCAAATCTGAGATTTGCTCGCGCAGATGTTTCTCCAATTTGCGGATGTGAGCGTCGATGTTTTCGATACCCAGTTCCAGAATCAAATCCACACCGTTGGAGATGGCTTCAATGCAGTTGTAGCTCAGGTTGCCGGATTCAAAGCGGCGGGCGTGAGGATACCATTCCAGATGGTCGAATTCCGTGGTGACAGATGGTGGAGCAACATGGCTGACAGTGCTCTGATAGCCGGCATAGCAAGGAATAATGTCCTTTACGATACGGTCGGAGCAGTACACGAAACCAGCGCCCAATGTGCCCAGCAGACCTTTGTTGGAGCCGGCAGCTAACCAGTCAATGTGGCAGTCCTGTACGTTCAGCTGCAGTCTGCCCAGAGCCTGAATGCCGTCCACGGCGAAGATAACGCCTTTTTCTCGACAAGCTTCGCCCAGTCGTTTCAAATCGGAGCAGAAGCCGGTGGAGAACTGCACAGCAGATACGATCAGCACACGGGTGTGTTCATCGATGGCAGCGATCATGTCCTCTGTTGGAATTTCACGATTGACGGATTTTACGATTTTCAGTTCCACACCATAGTGTTCATGAACCGCGATCCATGGGAACAGCACAGACTGATGTTCCTGATCGGCGATGACGATATTATCGCCCTCATGGTAGGTCAGACCGTTGGCGAGAATGGAAATACCCTCGGCGGTATTTTTCACAAAAGCAATTTCATGGGCTTCTTTCGCACCGATGAGTTTCTGCAGTTTTGGACGGGCATTGTTGACAATATCCCAAGCACGGGAAACCACATCCATGCCGAAGTTGGCAACATAATCGTCCATGAAGCGGCGGTATGCGTCCTGCACACGTTTTGGAGGCATTACCACCTGAGAAACATTCAAGAAAATGGCGTCTCCTAAAAAGCCATACTCTTCATCGATCAATTTCTGATTAAGCATCCGATCACTGCCTTTCCTCTCTTTACTGAGTTAAATTATAGCACAGGAGGAGCCGCTTTTACAAGGTAAGCATCTTGACAATTTGAGATTGCATCTGAAATATGGAACTGAGGATGGGTATGAAAGTGCACGGAAAGTATGGCATGTTGACTTGAAAAAGTATAAAAATGAGGGTTTTTGTCTGCAAACTATAACAAATGCGTTTTTTGTACAAAAAGCAAGTTGACAGTTTATTTGCCAAACTGATATTATCAAATTAATTTAGTATTTTTGTCGAATTTTGTCGTTTGGAAAGGGTGAAGATCCTTGAAGAAAAGCCTTTATAGCCGATTCAAAAGGCTATGTGATATTGGATTTGCCTTGTTTAATCTGCTGCTCTTTTCTGTTCCAATGCTGATTATTATGCTGCTCATCGTGCTGGATAGTCCCGGTGCGTCTCCTATTTTTGCACAGCAGCGAGTGGGAAAGAACGGGAAGCTATTTACGATGTACAAGTTCCGCAGTATGTGCCCAAATGCAGAAGAATTGAGAAAAGAGCTGGAACAATACAACGAAATGGATGGCCCTGTGTTCAAAATCAAAAACGATCCTCGAATCACTCGCTTTGGACGTTTCCTGCGAAAGAGCAGTTTGGATGAATTGCCGCAGCTATGGAATGTTCTGCGTGGAGAAATGAGCGCCGTGGGTCCACGCCCGGCCATGCCGGATGAAGCTGCAAAATATGATCAAAGAGCAAAGCGACGTCTTTCCATCAAGCCCGGAATGACCTGTTATTGGCAGGTACAGCCAAAGAAAAATTCCCTGAGTTTTGAAGATTGGCTGCGTTGGGATTTGAAATATTTGCGGGAGCGTTCCTTTTCCGTGGACTGTAAAATCCTACTTTCTACCGTTGGTGCGGTGCTCAGCATGAATGGAGAGTAAACGATGAATATTATCATGTTCGGACAAAAAGACCTGCCCTCCAGAGCGGGTGGGATAGAAGTTGCTGTGGAGGAGCTGGCAACCCGAATGGCGGCAAAAGGTCATCGTGTTTTGTGCTGTAACCGCAGAATGAACAGCTCAAAAAAGTATAGCGAATACCGCGGTGTACAGTTGCGTACAGTTCCAACGATTCGAGAAAAAGGATTGGCTGCGGTCAGCGCTGCCTTTTTTGCTGCGCTGTATGCCATGTTCAGCGATTGTGACGTTGTCCATATTCATGGAGAAGGTCCGGCCTTTTTCAGTTTTCTGCCAAAGCTGACTGGAAAATATGTGCTCGTAACGATCCATGGTCTGGATTGGGACAGAGAAAAGTGGAAGGGGAGCTTTGCTTCTCGTTTTTTATATTGGGGAGAGAAAATGGCTCTGCATTTTGCGGATGAGATCATCGTTCTCAGTCAAAGTGCAGAAGAGTATTTCCTGCAGAAATATCAGCGTCAGACGGTCCGTATTCCCAATGGATGCTCACGGAGTGAAGAACTTCCGCCAAATGAAATTCGGAAACGTTTCGGTCTGGAACGAGATTCCTATCTGCTGTTTGTTGGACGTTTCGTTCCGGAAAAGGGAGTCCATCACTTGATAGAGGCGTTTCTTCATCTGAAAACCGATAAGAAACTGGTCATTGCAGGGGCGAGCTCCGACAGTGATGACTATGTGAGGCATTTGTACAATTTGGCAGAAGGAGAGGAACGTATCCTTTTTGCAGGCTTTGTGGAGGGGAGTTTGCTGGAAGAACTGTACAGTAATTGCTATCTGTATCTTTTGCCGTCCTCATTGGAAGGAATGCCGTTGACGCTTCTGGAGGCAATGAGTCATGGAGCCTGCTGTGTTACCTCGGATATTCCGGAGTGTCGGGAAGTGATCGGAGAAAGTGGCTGCTGCGTGGAAGTAGGTCAAGGTTTTGAACTGAGAGACTGCCTCCAACAGCTCTGCGACAAACCGATTCTTGTGGAGGAATTTCGCCGCAAAGCAAGGGCTCGAAGTACGAAGTTGGAGAGTTGGGATACGGTTACAGAACAGACTCTGAACCAATATGAAATTTTATTGAACAGGAGGCACAAACATGAAAATTCTGCTGGTCAATAAGTTTCTCTATCCAAAAGGCGGAACAGAGACCTATCTGTTTCGTTTGGGCGACCTGCTGAAACGGCAGGGACATCAAGTGGAGTATTTTGGCATGGCGGACCAACGGAATCTTGTTGGAAATTCCGCGGAAGAAGAGGTCTCTGCCATTGATTTTTCCACAGGGATCCGAAAAAATTGGTCAGCACCCCTGCGTGTGATTTACTGTCGGGAAGCGCGGCGAAAACTGTATCGGGTTCTGGAAACATTTCAGCCGGATGTGGTGCATTTTAATAATATTCAGTATCATCTGACACCGTCCGTGCTGTTGGCAGTTCGGGATTATCGCCGAAAATATTCTGCCTCTTTGAGGGTGCTCAGTACAGCTCATGATTATCAACTCATTTGCCCCAATCATAGCCTCCTGGATTCAAAAGGTGAGTGTTGCGAACGCTGTTTGAATCGCTCTCCAGTCCACTGTTTGAGAAGAAAATGTGTGAAAAACTCCTACCTGAAAAGCCTGTTGGCTGTGATCGATGCGGTGGTTTGGAAATGCAGCAAGGCTTATGATGAATTGGATTATATCATTTGTCCCAGCGAATTTATGAAAAATAAACTGGAGTGCGACAAAAGATTTCGGGGAAAGTGCATCGTACTACATAATTTCATAGAAAAAGAAACGGATCAACCGATTGAAAAAGAAGATTATGTGCTGGAATTCGGACATCTTTCCGAAGAAAAGGGGACCCTCACTGTCTTAGAGGCCGCCAAAATGCTGCCCGACATTCCTTTTGTATTTGCAGGTTTTGGCCCCGCTGAAGTCGAAATCAATAAAGTCAACAATGCAAAATTTGTTGGTTTTCTCAGCGGAAAAGAACTGGAGAATTTGATTCGTAAAGCGAGGATGACGCTTGTTCCGTCGCTTTGGCATGAGAATTGTCCCTACTCGATTCTGGAGTCACAGATGTTAGGGACAGTGGTTTTGGGCAGCCGAATGGGAGGTATCCCGGAGCTGCTCCGTTATAGTGAGGCCGGCTTGCTTTTTGAAGCGGGAAATGCCGATGATTTGGCGGAGAAAATCGAGCGCTTGTGGAAGGATGAGGACTTACAAAAACGCCTCATCGCTAAGGGAAGAATCCCTCTTGAAAGCTCTGAAAGCTACTACAACAGTCTGATGAAATTGTACGGAGGTCAGCATGAAATGCTATGAAATCGGAACGGGTTATACATCCATTCCACCGAAAATCTCTGCGGCGACGGAAACAGTAGTCTATGAATTATCCTGCTCTCTGCAGAAACTTGGCGTAGATGTGACCATTCTTGATATGGAAGACCCTCAGCGCAAGGATTGTGAAGTGCCGATAGAAGAAGTTCCTTTTCCGGCTTGGTTGAGGAACAGCGATGTTCGGCTGGGCTTGCTGCATAAAGCACGAAGGGTGCTGTATTCTCTCTCTTTGACGCAGAAACTGCAGACTATTCTGAAAAACAGTAAAGAGCCGGTCATTCTGCACTTTCATAATCAGTACAACCAGTTCTTTTTCCAAGTGCTGACGCCCCATAAACTGCGGCAAAAGGCGAAAATCGTTTATACCAATCATAACGGACATTGGAGCAGAGAGTGGACAGAGGCGGAAGCCCTCCTTCGTCGAAATTATTATCAGGAAATAGCCTGTATGAAGTCGGCGGACATAGTGTTTGTTCTGAATCAGAAGATGGAAGAGAATCTTTTGCAGAATCTGCAGATGCCGAAAGAACGTGTTTATCGTATTGGAAATGGAGTCAACACGGCGATTTATCGTCCGCTGTCCCATGAAGAAAAGGCGAAGCTGCGCCAAAAGTGGGGATTGGAAGGATACCGCTTGATGCTGCAGGTGGGTTCTGTCAATGAAAATAAGGGCCAGCGGCGCTCTCTGGAGTATTTGCTGCCGCAGCTGAAAGCGGATAAAAATCTGCTGTTTGGTTATGCGGGAGGTATCGTAGATGAAAGCTACCATCGTGACCTGCTTGCCTTGGCGAAACAGGAAGACGTTGCAGAACAGCTTCGCTATTTTGGAATCATCCCGCCGGGAGCAGAACTGAACGAACTCTATAACTGCGCGGAAGCCACCCTGCATAGTTCGGACTACGAGGCCTTTAGTCTGGTCTGGTTAGAATCGATGTCGGCAGCGGTTCCGCTTGTTTTCTGCGGAAAATCAAAGGATTTGTTCCCAAGCGAGTTGGAGCTTGTAGGTTCACAGAACAGTGCACAGCTGAGGCATAGGGTGCAGGAGCGATTTTCATGGGATACCATCGCTGCCCAATACAATAAGGTTTTTGAATCCATGGAAAGGGAGTGCTGATATGAAGAAATTGAACGGTACGGTCATTGTGACCTACCGCTGCAACGGACATTGTACCATGTGCAGCCGTTATAAAGAGCCTTCCCGTCCTGAAGAGGAACTGACTTTGGAAACCATACGCAAACTGCCGGCAATGTATTTCACTAACATCACCGGAGGAGAGCCTTTCCTGCGGGAGGACTTGCATGAAATTGTTCGTGAACTCTACAAGAAAAGCGATCGTATCGTTATTTCCACCAATGGATTCTTCACTGAGCGCATCATCGAGTTGTGCAAAGAATTTCCGCAGCTGGGGATACGCATTTCTATCGAGGGCTTGGAGGAAACCAACAATGCCATTCGTGGTCTGGACGATGGCTTCCGCCGTGGATATGAAACACTGAACACTCTGAAAGAAATGGGGATGAAGGACATTGGTTTCGGTATGACTGTACAGGACCGCAATGCTTCCGATTTGCTGCCGCTGTATCGTTTATCCGATGAATTGGGTATGGAGTTTGCTACGGCAAGTCTGCACAACAGCTTCTACTTCGTGGAAACAAACAATATCATCCATGATCGTCCGATGGTTGCACAAAATCTGGAGCGATTGGTCAATGAGCTGCTGCACTCCAACAGTCCGAAAAAGTGGTTCCGGGCTTACTTCAATCATGGGCTGATCAGCTATATTTACGGTCAAAAACGTTTGCTGCCCTGCGACATGAGCTTTGATACCTTTTTCATCGATCCGTACGGAGATGTGATGCCTTGCAACGGCACGCGAGAAAAATTGGTCATGGGAAACCTCAATTCTCAGTCGTGGGATGAACTGTGGAACAGCGAACAGGCGGAGTGTATCCGTCGGGAAGTGAGAAACTGTTCCCGAAACTGCTGGATGATCGGTTCGGTTTCTCCGGCGATGCATAAGTATATCTGGATTCCTGCATGGTGGGTGCTGAAGCACAAATTCCTGTCCTTCGGTAAGCCGTATTCCATGGAAGAGATCCCGGCTGTGAGCGCTCATCGAAGGGGCCTCATCAGTAAGGACGCACTGGATCTGCTATCGACCTGTGAGAGAAACAGGGAGGGCAGTAACAATGAATAAGCCCTTGGTTTCTGTTATTGTTCCAATTTTCAATGTGGAGCCATGGCTGGATGATTGTGTAGAAAGCATTGTCTCGCAAAGCTACACAGAGCTGGAGATCATTCTGGTCGATGATGGCTCGACTGACCGCAGTCCGCTGCTTTGCGATGCGTGGGCGGAGAGGGACAGAAGGATTCAAGTTTTCCACAAAAGCAACGAAGGGCTCGGCTATGCTCGAAACAGCGGACTCGCTTGCAGTCACGGTGACTACATCTGCTTTGTGGATAGCGATGATCTTCTTTTGCCTACAGCTGTGGAGCAGGCTGTGAAAGCTACTGAGAAAAATGGAGCGGAGCTGATCAGCTTTGGATGCGAAACCATCAGTGAAAAGGGCAGGACTCTGCATTTCAGTGGTGCACGGAAAGAAGAGTCCTACCATGGAGAAGCAGTACAGAATGAATTTCTTCCGCGTTTGCTTCGTGGGGAAAACTGCTGCTTCAGCGCATGGTCTCTGCTTTATTCCGCAGATTTGTTCCGCCGCAGTCAGTGGCGTTTCGTATCGGAACGGGAGATCATTTCGGAAGATCACTATTCTCTGTTGGAGTTGCTGTCTGAAGTTCACAGCGTGACCCTCCTTCCTCAAACTCTCTACCGATACCGTCAGCGTGCGAATTCTCTCAGCAGAAGCCATGAAGCAAAACGCTTTGAGCGCTGTTGCCATTGTTATCGGGAGATGCTGGCCCTATGTCGAAGAAAAGCCTACCCTCAGACAGTTCTGGATACTGTGGGGAATCCTTTCATAAACAACTGCCTGGGTCTTATGAAGCAGTTATGCCTCACAAAACAGGACGAGGAACTGCGAATGATTTTTAGAGACGCTTGCTTACAGGATGCACTGCATCACTGTGACTATCGCCCCATGAGTACAGCCAAGCGTCTGTTTTGCATTTTGCTGAAGCATCGCTGCGAAAATCTGTGCCTTCTCATGCTGAAATGTCAATGTTGGAAGGAGAGATGTCATGCATCTTCGGATTCGTAAACGCAGTCTCGCCGAGTATATCATTTTCCTGCTTGGATTGCTGCCGTTTTTTCTCAGTTTTATGCCATATAGCTGCCGATATGTACTTGACCTTGGCTGGTGTGCTCTGTTGGCTTTACTGATTTTATATCGGAGAGAACTTGATTTTCGTCCCATTCGCCCGCTGCTGTATTGGATGCTGGCTTTTGTACTGACATCAGCGCTCTTATATTTGTTTCATTATCGTTCGATGATCAACTATCTGTGGGGTGCAAGGAATAATTTCCGCTTTTATCCGTTCTTTGCGGCAGTCTGTTTGTTTCAGACCGAGCAGGATGCGGAAGCTGTGTTTCGCGTCTTTGACTTACTGTTTTGGCTTAATTTGGCACTGAGTTTGTATCAGTTTGCTGTTCTTGGTTTGGGTCAGGACAATCTGGGCGGAATTTTCGGTACAGAAGTAGGCTGCAATGCATACAGCAATCTGTTCTTTGTTGTCATTGTCAGCCGTAGTTTGAGTCGCTTCCTGAATGGGAAAGAGAATTTGCTCAGCTGTTCAATGAAATGTTCGTCAGCGCTGCTGCTGTCAGCTTTGGCAGAACTGAAGATTTTCTATATAGAGTTTGCCCTCATTACAGTCTTGCTGTTGCTGCTCAATCGCCCCTCCCGGCGCAGTGCACTCCTTATATTGTTGGGAAGCGGGGGACTGATTGGCGCGGCGATTCTTTTAATAGGACTTTATCCGGAATTTACGGAAGTTTTGTCTCCGCAAGGTTTGCTGAAAGCAGCAATCAGCAGTCGTGGCTATACATCCAGCGGAGATTTTAATCGCCTGACGGTGATCCCACTGGCTAACGAATGGTTCTTGCAGGACCCACTGAGCCAACTCTTTGGTCTGGGACTTGGAAACTGCGAAACATCCCATTTTGAACTGCTGAATACAAGCTTTTATCAGCGTTACGGTGACTCTCACTATACCTGGTTATCAACAGCCTTTCTGTATCTGGAGATGGGCTGGGTGGGCTTACTGTTTGTTTTTGGATTTTTCGTTCTCAATGAGCATCTTTGTGCCCGAAATCAGCGCAGAGGAGGCAATGTCATCCATTGTCAAACCGGTCGTGTGCTGTCCGTTTGTGCACTATTGATTTTGATTTACAATTCATCCCTGCGCACGGAGGCTGCCTATCTTTTTTATTGGGCATTGGCCCTTGCTCATGGAAAGAAAAGTTGCAAAACAGAAGAAAACAGGACAAGACACTAAATGTGTCTTGTCCTGTTATTTTTTTGCATCATCGCCAAAAACTCGCGATAATACAGGAGCACTAAGCCAAGAAACAGCAGAAGCTGCGGAAGAAATGCAGACTCGCCAAGGCAGGCGAATCCACTTTGCAGAATCAAGAGAATGCAGGCAAAAATACTTTTGTTTTGAAGTGTAAGATGAATATATTTTCGCAGTATCAAACGGCGCAGTCCCCACACTGCCATAGAGCTGAGCAGTGAGGAAAAAGCAGCAGCATAGATGCCGAACTGCGGAATCAACAGCAGATTAAACAGGAGGTTCACGATAGTTCCGAAGCAGAGAGTCAGCGAAATAACTTTGCTGTTTTTCAGTCCGCGATACAAATCCTCAAGAAACAGGGAGAAAGCGCTGAATAACAGAGAAAGCAGGATGATGGGGGTATATTTCCACGCAGCATAGAATTCCTTGGAGTAAAGAAGGGTAGCCAATGGCTGATGGAACAAAAGCAGAAGAGAACAGAGAAGAATGAGGCAGGATTTCATGGTTTCATATGCTTTAGCAATGAAGTGATCCTGATCTGTCGGATCCAGATCCTTGATGGCGGAAAGACGCCAAGCCTGCGAGAAAACACTTTGAAATGCCGTGAAAATCGCAGGGATTTTAAAAGCAACCGCGTATAAGCCGACAGCTGCCGCGCCATGATACCAATTCAAAAGCCAGCGGTCCATGACAGAACCGAGCCACCAAGCCGCTGTGCTGAGAACCAGAGGGGCAGAGTAAGCCAGCATTTCCCTTAGGATGGTGTGAGAACAGCGAAGGCTCAAGGAGCGCAGCAGTTGACAACGAAGCATACAGTACAGTGTTGAGGACAGGTAGGAAAGGATGGAGGCAAGCAGATAAGCCCTCAACCCCCAGCGGAACACAAGCAAAAAGAGCAGATTGATACAAAGCGTCAAGACAGAATGCAGGATTTGCCCCTGAATCAGCACGCTAATGCGGTCAATGCCTCGACAGAAAGCAGAGATCATACTATCCAGTCCAAGAGAAAGAAACGTCAGATAGAATAGAATGAGTAAACTGCGGTCCGCAGACGGCATAAGGAAAGAAAAGAGCAGGAGCCCCAATCCAAGTATGGCGCTGCCTGTCAGCATGACCCGCAGGGAAGCTGCGAGAATCTGCTCTTGGGGGAAGCTTTGGTTCATAGCAAAGCGAAGGACTGACTCTGAAATATTTAATGTAAACAGGGCGAGAAAGAGACCGGAAGTGCTGAACAGCAGGTCGGCAGTGCCATATTCAGCCGGACTCAGACAGGTGGTGTACAACGGCACAACGAGCATCGTCAGTATCTTTGGGATCATGCTTCCAAGCCCAAAATAAAACATATTTCTCAGCAAATAGCCGGCTTTTTCATGCATGGCGGAGCCTCCTTTCCGTTGGATAGATCCATTATAACGTGTTGGACGCAGAAAGGCAATTTGCGGAATTTTGGCGGACGAAATAAAAGGACCGCAGGGGTATGATGGAGTCAAAGGAGGAATGAAACATGAAATTACAATTCAACATCGAAGGTCAAAATCTGCAGGTCTATGTTCCGTCTGTCATGGTCGCGGACACGATCAATTACTTTGAAGCAGACTTTGTCTTTCTCGGCAACGATTGGAATGGCCTGTCGAAGTGGGCACATTTTCGACAGGGCGAACAGGTTTATGATCTGCCGCTGACTGAGGACCGCATTCCTGCGGAAGCAGGTTTGAATCTGGGTTCAGGCTGCTGGGAGGTATGCGTTCACGGCGAATGTTACGAAAACAACCGCGTTTCCAAGCGCATCGTAACCGATTTGGCTCGTTTCACAGTGGAGACATCGGGCAGTCTGGAGGGTGGAGATTTTCCGCGTCCGGAAATCATCGCAAAGCTGGAACCGGCCGACGATGATTTGCCTCGTGTCTATCTGAGCGGTACCTTGCCAAACAACAAGGAGGAGGGCATACTGCCGATGGAACTGGAGTATCGCTCTAAAAGCGATGAGTTCCACAGCTTTGTATCATTGGCAGTGCAAGGCGATAGTTCTGCTGTATATCCGAAGAAAAACTATACCATTCATCTGTACACGGATGAAGCCCATGAAACCAATGAAGCTCATGCTTTCCGTGACTGGAAGCCTCATCATCATTTTGTACTTAGGGCAAATTATCTGGATCACTCACAGCTGCGCGACTGGCTGGGCGCTCAGTTGTGGAGCGAAGCGGCGGCAAGCAGAGAGCTTCCACAGGAGCTGCGTGCAAGTTCTAATTTCGGTGCTTCGGATGCTTTCCCGATCAAGCTGTATGTCAACGGCATTTATCAGGGCGTCTATACATGGACCATCCCGAAATCCGCATGGCAGTGGAATATGGATGATGAAAACCCAAATCATGCACTTCTCTGTGCGGAAATCAACAGCGGCAGCAGCTTGACGGAAACACCATGCAACTTCCGCGCTCTGTGGAATGGTGTCGACGGTGAGGCGTGGAGTGTCATTGCGGGTCAGAATAACGAGACACTGAAAAACTCACTGAACGCGCTGATTTCCTGCATCAAAGACAGTGATGACGAGACATTCAAAGAACATATTGCTGAGCATCTGGATGTGCAGAGTGCATTGGATTATTTCATTCATCAGTATGTGATCTGTGGTGTGGATGGTATGGCAAAAAATATTCTGCTTGCCACCTATGACGGAACCATCTGGCATTGTGGTGCGAATGACATGGACCGCAGTTTCGGTATTCACTGGGAAAATGGTTTTGCAAGTCCTACGATGGATTGTCCGGATCAGTTTGAAGAGCCATACAGCCTGCTGTGGGAGCGACTGGAAAAGCTGTATCCACAGGAACTGTATGAGCGTTATTGTGAACTGCGCCGCACAGTTTACAGCATCCCAAATCTGTTCAGTAAAGCAGAACGTATGGATGAATGGATCGGTTCGGAGCTTTATGCCGAGGAGGAAGAAATTTGGCCAAATCAGTACCTGAAAGGTCAGCTGACCATTCAGCAGATGAGAGATTTTATCTGTCAGCGTCTGACTTACTGTGATGAACAGTTCGATGTAATGGGAGGCAAAGACAAGCTACTCTTCTCCATGGAGGAGACTGTTTTTGACGGAAGCACCTATGTGGACAGCGGTGTAAAACTGTTCAGCAGAGCTCAGGATTTCAGCGTTATTCTGGACCTGACACAGGGCGATCTGAGCGAAAGCGGACGCAACCAGAATATCCTTTGCTGTACCGGTGAAACGGGTGGCTACTACGGTGGTTTGGATCTTCGAACCAATCCATGGGGCGACGGTACCATTGAGCTGTACGGTATGCCTAACGCAGGCGGTTCCTCGTTCAGCGGCGACATCAAATCTTCCCAGCGCCTGAAACTGGTGCTTGTATTCCGTAAGGGCCTGCCGGAAGTGGTGAGATACAAGGTTCACGGTACAGAACAAGTGGTGGATTGCTCCATTTGGGGTGATTACAGTCAGCCGGCGATTCATGACGACAGTCTGTATATCGGTTGTCATCATGTGATGGAAAACGGACAGAACAGTCAGTTCTTCCATGGAACGATTCATAGCTGTGAAATTTACGGTCGAGCACTTTCTTATAGTGAGCTGAAAGATACTCTGAACTAAAAGAGTCCTCTCCTAATACCACGGGGAGAGGGCTTTTTCAGTGAAATGATAGCTATTTATGCAGGCTTGTGTTATAATGAAGCCAGAAAATCCATGAGGAGGAATTGAGAATGAAACATCCAATCGCAAAAATCCATACCGGCAAAGGCGTCATTACTGTGGAACTGTACCCAGAATACGCACCAAATACAGTAAACAGCTTTATCTGGGCTGCCAAAGAAAATATGTACGAAAACCGTCTGATCAAACGTGTGGTTCCGGGCTTTGTGCTGCAGCCGTCTTACTGCTTCTTCGATGATAAGCGCTGTGACTATATGCTGGAAGGCGAATTTGAAGCCAATGGCATCAAAAACGAGCTGAAATTTGCGAAAGGCATCGTTGCGATGGCAGGCAACGGCAGTGACGAAGCTCACGGCTGTGAATTCTTCATCACTCTTGCAGACGAGGCAGCTGAGAGATTGAACGGCAAATACGCAGCTTTTGGTAAAGTCATTGACGGCTATGAAGAAGTGGAACGCATCGAGAATGTGGAGCTGCAGGAAGTTTCTCCAAAAGGCATGGAAAAAGCAAAAGTAAAACAGCCTGTTGTGGATGAATTTATGGTTCATGTGGAAGTAGAAACCTTCGGTGTGGACTATCCAAAGCCAAACATCAAATATTGGGTGGACTAAGGGGAAATGATGATGAAAAAAATTGGTATCATCGCCCTCGATTTGGACGGCACTCTTCTGGACTCCGATAAAAACCTCAGTGAAGGCAATCGTGCCGCTTTGGAACGTGCAGCGGAAGCCGGCATTGAAATCGTGCCGACCACCGGCCGCTTTTATGGCGGAATTCCCGAAGTAATCAGAAATCTGCCCTTTATTCACTATGCCATCACCATCAACGGCGCTCAGTTGGCAGATACCCGCAGCGGTGAGGTGATTTACAAGGCAGAGCTGCCTTGGGATCAGTCTGTTGAAATTCTGAAAGAATTTGACGGGCATCCGCTGATTTATGATTGCTATCAGGATAACTGCGGCTGGATGACAGAGTCCATGAAAGCGGATATCGACACTTATGCACCAAACATCCATTACAACAGAATGCTCCGCGATTTGCGTAAACCGGTTCCGGAGCTGAAGGAATTTCTTGCAGAGCGTAAGCTGGGCGTACAGAAAGTACAGTTCTTCACCAGTGACCTGTCCTTCCGTGAAAAGATGATGGAGGAGCTGCCGCAGCGTTTCGAGAACATTGCTGTGACCAGTTCTGCCTACAATAATCTGGAGGTCAACCAGCTTTATGCAACCAAAGGGGAAGCACTGAAAGCGCTGGCTCGCCATCTTGGCTTGGAAGAAGATGCGACCATGTCCTTCGGTGATGCGCTCAACGACCTGTCCATGCTCCGCAGTGCGGGCATCGGAGTTGCTATGGCCAATGCAGAGCCGGAAGCCAAAGAAGCTGCTGACTATATCACTGCCAGCAACGATGAAGACGGTGTAGCAAAAGCGATTTATAAATTCTGCTTTGTGGAAGAATAACAAAAGAAAAAGCCACACAATCGGGTGGCTTTGTTTTTTGCACTTACAGCGCAGCTTTCTGACGCCAAGCGCCTTTCTTGAAGAAGAAGGTGGTGATCAGTGCACCGCATACCCAGGAGATCAGCAGGGAGCCTGGGATACATTCGAAGCGACCAACCGGCAGTTCCGGAGTTCTGGTCAGGAAGGAGATACCGTAAGCAACAGGAACTCGAATCAGAACGGTGGTCATCAGGGATACCCACATTGGAGTTACAGTATCGCCTGCGCCGCGCATAACGCCGGAGAGGCACTGGGTCACTGCCATAGCGATGTAACCCACAGCCAGAATACGCATCTGATACATACTCTGGTCGATCAGGGAAGGGGTGCTGGTGAAGAGGCTCATCAGCTGTCTGCCGAAGATCAGAATGATCAGAGTAATGGTCGCGGAGGTTGCCAGAGCAATGAGGGTGCCCTGTTTCGCACCGGTTGCAACACGGTCCAGTTTTCTTGCACCGACATTCTGACCGGTGTAGGTGGTCAGTGCAGTACCGAAGGAGAAGTTTGGCATCATAGCGAAGCCGTCAACACGCATTACGATTACGTTAGCTGCGATGAGGGTCTCACCGAAGCTGTTGGTCAGAGACTGAACCACGATCATCGCAGAGGAGAAGATCATCTGAGTCAGACCGGAAGGAAGACCGAGTTTAACGATCTGTCCGCTGTGTTTTTTGGTTGGTTTCAGCTGTTTTACACCGAGATCGAAGGTAGCTCTCATGCGAGCCAGTTTTACAAGGCAGAGAGCAGAGGAAATACCCTGCGCGATAACGGTTGCCAGTGCAACGCCGCCAACGCCCATCTGAACTTCCGCTACAAAATAAACATCGAGGAAGATATTGATGACGGTGGCAATCAGCAGGTAGATTAGCGCGGAGAAGGAGTCGCCCATACCGCGGAGAATACCGCTGAGGATGTTATAGTACGCCATACCTGCTACGCCGTACATCATGATAGTCAGGTAGGAATCGCAGCCGTCGATGATGCCCACAGGAGTGTTCAGCATTTCCAGAACAGGACGAACAGCAAATGGAGCGGCAATCATCAAGAGAATGGAACAAAGGGCTGTGATGGTGATGGAGGTACCGATGGTGTGGGACAGTTCTTCACGGTTTTTCGCTCCGAAGTACTGGGAAACCATGATACCAACACCGGCAGAAATGCCAACAAAGAGAACCAGCAGCATATTCAGGATCGGGCTGGCGGAACCTACGGCAGCCAGTGCAGAGTCACCGATGTAGTGGCCAACAACGATACTGTCAACGGTGTTGTAGAGCTGCTGTGCAATGTTGCCGATGAGCATCGGAATGGTGAACAGAACGATGCTTTTCCACGGCGTGCCAACAGTCATATCGGTTGGCTCAAAGAGTTTTTTGATACTAAGCATTTTTCTCAAATTCCTTTCAGTGATTTAACTGGTAAAAAAGATGAACAGTACAATTATAGCACATTTTGTTGATGAGGAAAAGACATTGTTTCCGTTCTTTTTCTGTGTTATGATGATTTTATAAAGAAAGGAGGCAGAATCATGACGAAACATGAGGCGTTACAGCCGAATTTGGAACAGATCCATTTCTGGGAATTGTATGAAGAAGACCTGATGGTGGAATACACTCAATCAGTGGAGGAAGGTCTGGATGTGGCCCATCTGGAGGAGCTGATGAAGGCAGTTTCCAAGCTGCCCCGCAGTCCACACAAGCAGGAGCTGGGCACAACGATTTTCCACATGATCTCCGAAGCAAAGCAGAGGGAAGGCTATCCATACAATGAGCCGTCTGATTTGGAGAGTATTCGCGCTCTGCGAAAGGCCCACGAATTTTCAGCTGTGATCCCAACAACAGAACAGTTGAAGGAAAAAATCCGTGGTGCTTGGCTGGGCAGAACCGTAGGCTGCTTGCTTGGGAAGCCGGTGGAGGGCTTTATGACGGAGGACCTGCTTCCTGTCCTGAAAAACAGCGGAAATTACCCGTTGCATCGTTACATCAATGCGGCGGATATGCCGCAGCACCTCTATGAAAAATATCCATATCCGCTGAGTTCCAAGCCATTTGGGGATTTGGTGGACGGAATGCCTGTGGATGATGATACCAATTATACAGTTCTCTCTCAGTTGTTGATCGAGAAGTACGGCAGAGAATTTACCCCGTATGATTTATCCCGTTTATGGCTGGATACCCAGCGAAAAGATGCCTATTGCACTGCGGAGCGAGTAGCATATAAAAACTTTGTCAATGGATTTGTGCCGACCCAGTCTGCGATCTATAAAAATCCGTACCGAGAATGGATCGGTGCGCAGATCCGAGGAGACTACTTTGGCTATATCAATCCGGGAAATGCGGAACTTGCGGCAGAAATGGCCTTCCGTGACGCTTCCATTTCCCATATCAAGAATGGTATTTACGGCGAAATGTGGGCAGCAGCGATGATCGCCTGTGCGGCTACGACAGAGAACATCAAGGATATCATTTTGGGGGGCTTGGCACAGATCCCGCAGAGCTCTCGTTTATATGAAGCAATCAGCGGTGTGCTTACCGATTGGGAAAACGGCATGACACAGGAAGCTTGTTTTGCTAAAATCCATCAGACTTACGACGAACACAGTACCCATGACTGGTGTCACACCATTTCCAATGCTGTCATTGTAGCGGCAGTTCTGCTTTACGGTGAGGGTGATTTCAGCCGTTCCATTTGTATGGCAGTGGAGACCGGCTTCGATACGGACTGCAACGGCGCAACTGTCGGCTCGATTTTGGGCATGAGAAATGGAGCTTCTTCCATTGATGAACAGTGGCTGAAACCGCTGAACGACACCATCCATACCTCCATTTTCGGTGTGGGAACAGTAAAAATCAGTGACCTGGTCGAAAAAACAATGAAACAGCTGTAAAAAGAAAAGCACCTCGGAAGAGGTGCTTTTTTTGTGTGCTTAAATTCCAACTTCGACGAATTTGCCGCCGATGAGCTGTACGATGTGTTTGTAACCCACAGAGCGTAGAATCTCAATGGATTCATCAAAATAAAAGTCCAGATGATTCAGGTCGTGGCTGTCGCTGTTGAGGATGATATGACCACCCTGATTCAGAATTTCTTTCAGAAGGAATGGGGCAGGATATGGGCTGTCTTTGGCTTTGCGGCTCATAGCACCGGTGTTCATCTCAATAAGAGGAGAAACCTTCAAAGAGGTGGTCAGAGCATCAAGTGCAGCTTTTTGATAAGTCGGAGCGCTTTCATCGAATACATTGAATTTGGTCAGCAGATCGAAATGTCCCAGAATCTCCGGTTTCAGACGCTGCACACTGTCCACATAGGTTTCAAAGTAGGCTTTAGCATATGCCATGGCATTTCCGCTAAAATGTTTGTGAATGTGCTCCAGCTGAGTTGCTTTGGAATCATCCACGGTGCAGTACTCATCGCCGATCTTAAGATAATGAGCATCGCCGAGGATGTAGTCATAAAGCTCACGATTTTCTACAGTGCTGAAACCGTCATACTCCATACCAAGATAGATTTCGATCTGGTCAGCATATTTTTTCTGCAGGCGGCGAATTTCGGCAATGTAAGCCGGGGTAGTCACCGGTTTGATACAGCAGTCCAGCTTGAAGTCTGTGTAGCTGTGGTCGGAAAAGCCGATGGAAACCATATTTTTTGCAATAGCAGAAAGGACATTATCCTCCGGCATATGTTTGCCGTCGGAAAAAATAGTATGGGTGTGCAGGGTAGAATATCTCATATGTGAAACCTCATTATTGATTAGTCAAGAGAAGGCGCGTTTTTCGCGCTTTTTGGCGGGCAGATGATGGCGCCGAAGAGCACCAGACCCAGCCAAATAAGGATCAGATTCTTCCAGCCGATGGCATTGACTGCATTGGCAAAGAGCATAGAAGAAACAGCAGCTGCCATGTAGCTCATAAAGTCAAGGAAGCCGGTGGCAGAAGAAACCATACCGGTGTCTCGCAGGCTTGGGCAGTAGCGGCTCCAGAGCATACTTGCCGCACAGTTGGAAGCCATAATAGCCAGAACCAACAGTACGATGTTGATAACAGGCTGTTCCACAAAGTAAACCAGCAGGAAGAACACGGTGGATGCACTGAACACTAAAAAGAGCATCAGGTCAATGTTGCGGCCCAGTTTTTCATAAAGAAAAACTGCGATAAAGGTACCAAAGGACATGATGAAGGTAGTTGCTGTAAAGATACCTGCAGCGGTAGCAGGTGTATAGCCCAGATACTGAGAGAAATAAGTCGGCATCCAGAAGACCACAGAGGTACGGACGATACCGGTGATAACAGAAATGAAGGTGAACTTGATGATGCGGTGTTCCAGCAGACCTTTGATGCCCTGAGAACTGCCTTCCGGCGGTTCATAGCGACCATAAGCGACAATGCCTTTTCGCTCCAGAATCAGGAACGCCACAAAGCACAGAACACCCATCACAATGAGGATCGTACTGCTTGCGTAAAATACCATCTGCCAAGTCATCAGAGCGGCAGCAACGCCTGCCATCGGAGAGCCGAGGAAGGATGCGAAGGTGTAGCCGAGGCTGCAGCGGGTTGCGTAAATCGGCTCGGTGTTTTCTGCGACGACCTTCGTCATCGGAGCGTAAATCATAGCAAGGAAGAAGCCGGTCATGCCGTAAATCAGCTGAGCGCCCAGCTGCCATTCCATGACAAAGGGGAAGATCAGACTGCTGACACCGGCTAAAATCAAGCCGAAGCTAATCATAAAACGTGCACGGACTTTGTCGCCGACGATACCATTGATCAGCTGTCCCACCGCGTAAAATCCAAAGTACAGGGAGGACAGAGAACCGATGTAATCTTCCTTGTAAGCGGTTGTTGCGATAATCTGCGGAGTGACCGCACTGAGGATGTTTCTGGCGAAATAAACGCCCAGATAGGACAGAGAACAGAGAGTACCGATGAGGAGCGCATTTCTGACGCTTTGCTTTTTCAGGCTTTGCAACATAACGTCGCCTTCTTTCTGATGTTTTCCTGTGTTAACAGGCTAAAGAGAGTATAGTCCAAAGCGTGAGGAAAGTCAAGGGAGGGGAAAGAGATTAAAATCATTATTCTTTACTTGGTTGCAGAGATAGTAGGGATGTTCTGGGCGATGATTCTTTTCGCTTTTTGCGCTATCGGACTCACTTTCGCCGTGATTGTTTCTTTGCATTTCGTGAACTATACTGTATTTAGAAATTATCGGCCGATATGATTTCAGTGACAATTCATCATAAGGAAAGGAATAACACCTATGAATATAGAACTTGGAAATAAAATCAAACAACTGCGTCTGAGAAAAGGCATTACACAGGACACATTGGCAAAAGCCTTGAATGTTTCGTTCCAGACGGTCAGCAAGTGGGAGAATAATATCTCCATGCCCGACATTCAGATTCTGCCGGAAATTGCAGTTTACTTTGGATGTACCATTGATGATTTATTTAATCTCTCGGAACAGGCACAATTTGAGCGAATTGAAAACATGATGGATATGAAGGAAAGCATGAGCGCTGATGAATTTGCTCAGGCAGAACGATTTTTAAAGGATTCGCTCAGTAAAAATTCCTGTAAAAACAATGCTTTCCGTCTGTTGGCAGAACTGTATAATCACAAAGCAGATGAGTTCAGAAAAATTGCAGAATTGTATGCAAAAGAAGCCTTGGAACTGGACCCTGAAGTAAAACAGAATCATAACAATCTTCAGCGTGCACAGGAAGGAACGATCTCTGACTGGGATTTTGCCAACCATAGTAAGCGAATTGCTTACTATAAAGATTTTGTTCGCAAGAATCCGGGATATGGAAGAGGATATTTGTATCTGATGAACGAATTGATTGCAGACTATCGTCTGGATGAAGCGGAATCTGTTTGTGAGGCGATGAAAACGGTGGACGGCAGTGGTCGTGCGTCTTTCTATCAGGGAAAAATTTGCTGGGCTCGTGGTGAACACGAAAAGGCGGAATCGATCTGGAAACAAATGTTGCTGGATCACAGCAATGATTGGCTTACTTACGCAATGATGGCAGATGAAATGGCTTCTGTATGTCGATATGACGAAGCGATCGATTACTATAAAAAAGCATTTGAATTGCAGCCATCTCCGAAATACATTGATGCTCAGATTACGGCGGCACATATTTATGAAATTCAGAGAAACTATGATGCCGCAATCGCAAGCCTGTATGAACAGATGGATGTATTGAAAACGGAGTGGAATATTACAGAGGGACGTGAGCTTGACCGTATTCACGGAGAAATCAATCGCCTCCGATGCATTTCTGCGAAGTAATCATTTTTAATAAATCAAGCCCACACCAAATTTGGTGTGGGCTTGATTATTACCCCGCAGCTTCCAGCATATTCTCAACAAAAATGCCGTAGCCGCGGCTTGGGTCCTGAATGAAAACATGGGTCACGGCGCCGATCAGCTTGTTGTTCTGAACGAGTGGACTCCCAGACATTCCCTGAAGAATACCGCCCGTCTGTTCCAAGAGCTGAGTGTCTGTGATGTGGACGATGAAGTTCCGACCGGAGCTGTCCTCATAGGAATGGATACGCTCGATCTCCACATCATAATACTGCGGCTCTGTGCCGGAAATGGTGCAGAGCAGTCTGGCAGGACCGGTTTCCACCTCCTGCGCGTGAGCAGTGGAAATCAAAGGGAAACCTTGCCAATCGTTGAGAAACTGGCCGTAAATGCCGCTGCTGCAGTTTTGCTCAATGATTCCCCAGTTTTGTTCGCCGCAGAATGTGCCCTGCAGTTCACCGGGCTGTCCGGGCAGACCGACTGCCAGTCCTGTGATGGATGCATGGACGACCTCACCCTGCGATAAGGGCATCAACTGCCCGGTATCCACATCACAGATGGCGTGTCCCAAGCCGGCAAATTCGCCACTGATAGGGTCGCAGAAGGTCAGTGTGCCGATTCCGGCGGAACTGTCCCTTACCCATAAGCCAATGTGATATTGTCCATCGGTGATGGAAAGGGCGGGCGTTACGAGCGTCGTGAAAATTTCTTCCGACCTTTGATAACGGAGCGTAAGAGGCGCACCCGCACTTTGCCGAACCAACTGAGCGATAATGCTGTTGCTGAGGGCAGTGTGCCCGTTGATGGACAGCAGAAGATCGCCTTCCTGAATCCCTGCAGTACGAGCAGGACTGACCATACCCGCATCGGTTTGAACTGAACCGGTACCGACTACCATGACGCCTTCCGTCGTCATTTTAATGCCGAAAGGTACGCCGCAGATCGCGACTTCCTGCGGTTCCACCACCCGCACGGAAGCATCTTTGATTTTGATCAGACCAAAGAGTTTCAGTTCGGTGGAATATTCTCGATTGCCGGTGCTGGATACGCTCAGAGCAGAGTTCTGTTGGCTGCTGTGACAGCTGACATATTGATATTGCGGAGCAAGCTGCAGTTCTTCACCGGCTGCCACCGTAAAGCAGTTTGGCAGCGTCTCCTGTAAATAGAGCGCAGGAGCCATTCCACCAACGATGGCGGCAGAAAGTACGCCGGCGAAAAAACGATAGAATTGCCGCAAATGACATCACTCCTTTTTCGTGGATTCATACTTACTCTTTGCAGAGTACGACGAAATATCACGAGGGAAAGATTGAGGAAGAAGAGCGGGAACTTATGTAGTCCCCGGACGATTGAGACCGAAGCTGATGGATAAAGCCCTGTTTACTTCTGACATGGATTCCGGATCCAAACTGCCCATTTTTTCCCTTAGACGCCGCTTGTCAATGGTACGGATCTGTTCCAGAAGCACCACGGAATCCCGACTGAGTCCACAGTGTTCGGGGATGATATCGATGTGAGTAGGTAAGCGGGATTTATCGGTTTGGCTTGTGATTGCGGCTGCAATCACAGTGGGGCTGTATTTATTTCCGACATCATTTTGGACGATAAGAACGGGTCTGACACCGCCTTGCTCCGAACCGACCACCGGACTGAGATCTGCGTAATAAATGTCACCGCGTTTGACCATCATAATAAGCACTTCCTTTTGGAACAAATTTTGTTCACTGATAGTTTGTCCCATTGGAAAAGTCTTAAACACAACCGGGAACAGGTTACAAAAATTTGCAAACTATTACAGAGTGGCAACAGCTTCGACGGCTTTCTTGACTTCCGATGTTTGACCGATTATAATTTAATCGAATCATAATGGTATGATTTGTGATTGAGAATGTTGAGTATTGAATTGCCCCGAAAGGAGTCTTAACATGTTTGACAAATTTTCCCGGTGGCTTACCTGTGTACTGACTCTTGTGTGCTCTCTGGTTGGTATGAGCATGAGCGTCTTTGCACTGAACCCGATCATGGGCGATGAGACACAGGGTACCGTAAAGCTGATGACCATCCTGCTGATCGTTTCTGCAGTTTTGATCGTTGCGCTGGTTGGTTTATCCGCTTTGAAGAAAAAAGGGAACAAGTAAACAAAACGAGACATGAAAACAGAGGACATGCAGTATGTTCTCTGTTTTTTTGTAATTTTTTTCGTCAAGGGCTTGCAACAGAAGGAAAAACAGGGTAATATTATAAGATAATCGGTCAGTGTGTCCTTGCACTGATGACAGTTGAATATGGAAAGGAAGGGAATACCGGTGAAACTGGAGGAAAGCATGAATCTTGACCTCTGTCTGCCGGAAGGAACCTGCCTGAACCAGTATTGCATCGGAAAAGTGCTGTTTTCCAACGGGGAAAGCAGCGTGTACGAAGCCCAAGCCAACGGAACGGCATGGTGGATCAGGGAGTTTCTTCCCCGCACCATGGTCTCTCGCGACCCGGAAAGCTTGGATCTGGTGCCAAACAACGAATCTCAAACTATTTATAAATATTCTCAGGCGGCCTTTGAAGAATTGTTCCGCCTGCTCATCCGCGGCGATGAACAGAAGCTGGAGTATATCCATCCAGTGGAGGAGCTGTTCCATGCTCACAATACCGTTTATGTGGTAAAAAAAGCCGTGGAGCTGAAAAATCTCAAGGAAATCGCAGAAGAGAAAGGCTCTGCTTTTACTTGGACAGAAGCGAAAAAAGGCTTGCTGCCTCTGTTGAACTCCGTAACGCAGCTGCACGACAAAGGCGTTGTTCATCTGGGTATTGCTCCGGAGAACCTCTATGTAACTGAGGATGGACATCTGATCCTCAGTGGTTTTTCCACATTGGAGGCAAGAACCTCCGACGGTGAGCTGGATCAGGAGCTGTTCGAGGGCTTCAGCTCGCCGGAGCAGTATGAAGGCGGCGAATGGAAGGGCGGCACTTGGAGCGATGTTTACGCACTGGGTGCGGTTCTGTACTGGATGCTCTGCGGGGAAGTTCCTCAGTCTGCACAGCTGCGTGTGGAAAATGATGAGCTGCAGCCACCTATGGAGAAAAATCCTGCCATCCCGGAAAATGTGTCCGATGCCATCAGTGGTGCGCTGATGCTCGACCCGAGTCTGCGCTCTGCAACAGTGGACGATTTTACCTCTGCGCTGTTGGAGTCTGTATCCGGCAATACCACGGTTTACGAGGTGCCGATTCTCGATACCAATGAGCACACCGTCCATCTGGAAACAGAACACGAAGAGGAAGCACCGAAAAAGCATCTGCTTCCAAGAGTTTTGGGCGGCGTTTTGCTGTTCATTATTCTGGTGCTGGCTCTGGGCTTTGGCGCGTATTGGCTGGTAACTGACCGCATCTTCGAAAATGGCGAGGAAGAACCGGGAAATTCCGTAACGGAAGAAACGGTTTTATATACTGTCCCTGATTTTGTTGGTCATAAGTATGACGATATCCTCAATAACCAGGCTTATCGCGTGAATTTCAACCTGAATCCTGTGCAGGAGTACAGCGACAGCTACCCTGCCGGTGTAATCATTGCTCAGTCTGTGGCGAAAAATACCCAGGTTCCGCATCTGACAACCATCGTGCTGACGGTCAGCAAAGGCAAAGACTCAGTTTCTATGCCGAATCTGATTGGTTGGGGACTTTATGGTGCGAAGCAGCAGCTGGATGAAGCGGGTATCGCTTACACCGTTTATACGGTAGAGAACAGCAACTATACGCCGAACACTGTTTTCCGTACTGACCCGCCGGCAGATACAGAGATCGCTCGTTCTGACGCCACTGTGGTGAAGATCTATGTCACCCCGGAGAAATCTGCGGAAAAAGAAGCTCCCGATAAAGACGAGAAGGACAATAAAAAAGACAAAAACAAAAAGTCCGATGCCTAAACAGCCGAAGCAAACAGCTTCGGCTGTTTTTTTATCAGAAATAGTTTGCTTGCAGGCACTGTCGAACTGTGGTATACTAATGCAGTCAAACGACATATCCTGCCATTACAATAGATATTTTTGTGTGAAGAAAGGAGCAGCTTATGAACGAACCATCTCTGGTCATTTTGGCAGCCGGCATGGGCAGCCGCTTTGGCGGTCTGAAGCAGATCACACCCATCGGCGACAACGGTGAGCTGATCATTGACTTTTCTATTTATGATGCCCTGCGTGCAGGTTTCAAAAAAGTTGTTTTTATTATCAAAGAAGAAAATGAGGCTGATTTTGAGCGTCTGATCGGCTCCAAAGTCCGTCCGTTTGCAGAAGTGCAGTATTGCTATCAGTCCATGACGGATATTCCGCCCGATCAGTCTGCACCGGAGGGTAGAACCAAACCATGGGGTACCGGTCATGCGGCGCTCTGCTGCCGTTCCGTTGTTGACGGTCCGTTTGCGGTCATCAACTCCGACGATTACTACGGTCCGCAGGCTTTTCAGTTGCTGTATGATTATCTCAGTACTGCTAAGGATGATGAGCTTGCTCATTATGCTATGGTTGGCTATCGCCTCGGCAACACACTGACGGAAAATGGCTCTGTTTCCCGCGGCGTCTGCGAGGAAAACGAGGAGCACTTCCTGACCTGTATTACCGAACGCACTAAAATTGAGGGTAGAGGCTCTGTTGCTGTCTTCAAAGAGGAGGACGGAGAACAGGAGCTTTCTCTGGACACTGTGGTTTCCATGAACATGTGGGCTTTCACTGCCAGTGCATTGGAAGCTTTGCAGCAGGAGTTCGAACTCTTCTTTGCACAGAAAGTACTGATGGATCCGATGAAAGCGGAGTTCTATCTGCCATCTGCAGTGGATGCTATGATCAAAGCGGGTAAGGCAGACGTCAAAGTTCTGCGCAGTCCGGATAAATGGTATGGCGTCACCTACAAGGAAGACAAGGAGTCCGTGGGAGCAGCCATGAAAAATCTGAAAGTCAATGGTACATACCCACAGGAGCTGTGGAAAAGATAAGAAAAAGCACCTCGCACGAGGTGCTTTTTTCGTTATAAACTGTCTTTTATGTGCTCCAGTGCGCCCTTTTCCAGTCGGCTGACCTGCGCCTGACTGATGCCGATCTCCTTAGCGACTTCCATCTGGGTTTTTCCGCGGAGAAAGCGCAGATGCAGGATGCGTTTTTCTCGCTCACCAAGACTACGGATACTGTCCCGAATGGACAGCTCATCCATCCAGTCCAGTTCAGTGCCGTTTTTGTTGTCCTTTACCTGGTCAAGCACATAGATGGTATCGCCGCCATCGGAATAAACCGGTTCGTACAAGGATACCGGATCAACGATAGCTTCCAGGGCGAGAACGACATCTTCCCGCCGCGTTTCCATAAGGGCGGCAAGCTCATCCATGGTCGGCTCCCGCTGATGCTCATTGATGAATTGCTCCTTGCACTGCATGGCACGGTAGGCGGTGTCCCGCATGGAACGGCTGACGCGGATGGCATTGTTGTCCCGCAGATAGCGTCGAATCTCGCCGATGATCATTGGGACGCCATAGGTGGAAAAGCGTACATTCTGATTGGGATCAAAATTATCGATGGCCTTGATCAAACCAATGCAGCCCACTTGAAACAAATCATCCAGATTTTCACCGCGGTTGGTGAATTTCTGGATGACGCTGAGGACCAAACGCAGATTCCCGTTGATCATCTCCTGTCGTGCATGTGCATCTCCTTGCTTGCAGCGGAAAAGAAGCTCATTTTTTTGTTCCTCGCTGAGAACGGGCAGTTTAGCGGTGTCCACGCCGCAGATCTCCACTTTATTGAAATGCATAGAAGCCACATCCCATCTTTTGGTTTTGCACCAAAAGTATGGACAGCTCAGTGAATTTCATACGCAGCGCGGAGAAGAAAAACTTTCCACAAAAAAGAGGACCGCAGTCCAACAAGGCTGCGGTCCAAATAAGGAGGGGATAAATTCTATTTTTTAGCTGCTTTTTTCCAAGCGATGACAGCTGCGCCTAATGCTCCGGCGTACTGAGACATTGGACTGGTAACAACAGGCAGGCCGACATAACCTTCCAGCGCTTTGCGGAAGCTTTCAAATTTTGCAAGACCACCGCTGAAGAAGATACTTCCGTGGAGGTTCAGTTTGCGCGCGAAGAAGGAGGTGCGGCGGCAGATGGAGTTGATGATACCCAGCGCGATATCGCCTTTGTCCACACCTTCTGCCAACAGGCTGACGATTTCAGATTCTGCAAATACGGTGCACATGCTGGTGATGTTAGCCGGAGTTTTGCCCACAACGAACTCATCAATGTTCTGGAGATCTTCACCGAGGATACGCATCATTACTTCGATGAAGCGGCCGGTGCCGGCTGCACATTTGTCGTTCATCAGGAAGTCTACCACGTTGAGACCGTTATCCAACAGGATCGCTTTGCTGTCCTGACCGCCGATATCCACAATAGCACGAACAGATGGATCAAGGAATGCAGCGCCCTGTGCATGGCAGGTGATCTCAGTGACTTTTTTATCCGCACGATCCAGCAGTTCACGGCCGTAGCCGGTAGCAACGGTGTACACAACATCGTCGCAGTACAGCTGATCGTACACATCGTTGATGCTTACTCTCGGAGTAGCGGAAGTAGGAATAATCAGAGATTTTACAACCTTCTCACCGTCGAAGAGCACACCTTTGGTTGTGGTAGAGCCGGAGTCAATACCTAACGTTAACATAGGAAATCAACCTTTCGGGAAAAGTCTGCGCTTAGAGCATTTCGATGAATGCAGCGCAGCGGGTATTCAGCTGACCAACGTCAGAAGTGGAGTAGTCAGTTTCCACGGACATATATGGCAGACCGTGGTCATTGACAAATTTCTTAATGGAGTAGGATTCTACGTTGTAAGTGTGGCAAGCCTGAAGAACAACTTCAACAACAGCATCGATTTTGTATTCTTCCAGCAGGCGACCCATCAGTTTGAAACGATTGTCGTCCGGAGTCATAACGGAGCAGCCCAGATTCAGGTAGCGATCTGCGATTGCCTGGTAGATATCCTCAGCCTCTTCATTGATCAGTTCGTCAACGGATTTTGCACCGCCGCAGTTTTCGTAGCAAACAACGTTGCCGCCATTGTCTTCGATGGCTTTGACAACTTTCATTGCAGCGCCGCCGATTGGGCAGCCGGTAACAAGGATTCGCGGACGTTTTGGAATTGGGCGGTTGCCTTCGTTGTATTCTTTTTCAATACGGTCGGTGAGTGCGCCCACTTCTTTGATAGCTTCCAGACGGTTGAATTTGAAGTTGGAGCCGTAGAGAACGCTGTACAGATCGAAGCCTGCCATTGGAGGTGGATCCAGTTTCATCAGTTCGTAGAAACGGCGAAGAGCCAGACGGTTCTTATTCATGATGCGAACCTGTTCACGGATCTTCTCTTCGGTAATTTCCACATCGAATTTTTCTTCCAGTTTGTTTTTCAGAGCAACAACTTCTTCTCTCCACAGCTTGCGGCCCATGAGAGACTGACGGTTTGGCAGTTCCATGCAGTAAACATCTTTCAGATCTGCCAGCATTTCGTACATTTTCTTTTTACCGTCACAGGTGGTTTCGCCGATGATCAGGTCAGCAAAGTAGAAGTAAGGGCATTTCTGAGTTTTTGCGAAACCGTAGCTGGATTTTACCAGTGGGCAGAGGTTTCGTGGGAGATCCTGCTCTGCGTCCGGAATGGTTTCATCGGAGGTGGAGCAAAGGCTGACAGGAACAGCACCTGCAGCCATGATGATCTCATTTGGAGTGTAGCAGCAGAAAGTGCCTACAAATGGGATGTTTTTTTCTTTGATCTCGAACGCAGCCATGAAGGAATTACGGCGCTGTTCGCTGAATTCGTCATAAATATCAGGAAGAGATTTGATCAGTTCCATGTGAGAAAAACCTGCCTTTCAACTAAAAATGGGTCTCACTTTTTACCACTTTAATGCTAACATAAGGCACAAAAAAGTCAATGAAATTGCGACAAAATCAACGATGGAAAATTTCTATGTTTTGCCGTATTTTTATAGATTCTGTCGATAACACATCCTTATTAAGAAAAGGCTTGCAAAATATGCTCTACTATATTATGATGGAGAAAAATAGGAGTTGAAGGAGAGGATATCATGGCAAACCTTGCAAAATATATCAGCGAAAATGCAATGAAATGCTCTGTTTGTGCAGAAAATTGGGAAGAGGCTGTGAGAGCGGCAGGAGCACTTCTGCTGGACAGCGGATCCATCAAAGAAAGTTATATTCAGCGCTGTGTGGACACCGTCAAAACCGAAGGTCCTTACATGGTTTTGACCAAAGGTATCGCTTTGGCGCATACCCGTCCGGGCGATGATGTGCTGGAAGAAGCCATCAGTGTTGTTTCCCTGGAAACTCCGGTGGAGTTCGGTCATAAGGAGAACGACCCGGTGAAATTGGTCTTTCTGCTGGCGGCGCTCAATGATAACAGTCACATCAATGTGCTGATGGAGCTGGCGCAGAAGCTTTCCGAGGGTGATATGCGTGAAAAACTGCAGCATATCGATGATGCAAAAGAACTCTACGAAAATCTGGTGAAATAGTATGAAACATCAAGGCACAAAAACATTGGAAACACCTCGTCTCATCCTGCGGAGGTTTCAGGAGGGCGATGGAGATTTTATGTACAAAAACTGGGCTTCCGACCCGGAAGTGACCAAGTTCCTCACTTGGCCGACTCATCCATCGGTGGAAGTCAGCCGTAAAATCAACGCAAGTTGGGTAGCAAACTATGAAAAGCCGGATTATTACCAGTGGGCTATCGTTCCAAAGGAGCTGGGCGAGCCGATCGGTTCTATCGCAGTGGTGGAACCAAATGAAAAAGCAGAATCAATGGAAGTGGGCTATGCGCTCAGCAGAAAGCATTGGGGACAGGGCATCATGACGGAGGCATTTACAGCAGTTATCCGTTATCTGTTTGAGGAAGTTGGTGTTCTGCGCGTATCTTCCCGCCACGACCCGAACAATCCTGCTTCCGGCAAGGTAATGCAAAAGTGCGGCCTGAAATACGAGGGCACTCTCCGTCAGAGCGACTGGAACAATCAAGGCATCTGTGATGCGGCACATTACAGCATTCTGCGCCATGAATTCACAGGAAAATAGAAAAATCCATCACCGCCGTCAGTAACGGCGGTGATTTTTTGCCTTTTTGCAGATATTTCCGAGGAAATTTCACCAAAATCACGAGAAATGCAGAAAATTTTCGGAAAGATAGACCGAAAAAATCGTGCAAATCGTACGAGAAAGACTTGCAATTTTCTATGAGAACAGGTATAATTTAATGCATAGGGTGAAAAGTGGTTAATTGGGGTGAATTTACCCGTACTTTTTCCTGAAAATGATACGCACAGATGGGTGGTGGGGAGATGCAACTGACAGGTGAATATCAGCACAGCCTTGACGCAAAAGGCCGTTTCAACTTCTCCGCCAAACTTCGTGAGATCCTCGGTGACCATTTCATGGTCAGCAAAGGTCTCGGCGATGATTGTCTGGCCGTTTATTCCATGGAAGAGTGGGACAAACTCTCCGAAAAAGTAACCAAACTGCCGATCGCGAAAGCGAAACGTCTGCAGCGCTTCCTCTTTTCCGGTGCTTTTATGGCAGAACCGGACAAGCAGGGCCGCATCCTTCTTCCGCAGAATCTGAGAGAGTATGCGGGACTGACCAAGGACATTGTTGTTATTGGTGTGGGCGATCGTGCGGAGATCTGGGACAAGGAAAAATGGGAACAGAGCGTCTCCGAGATGACCGCAGAACTCATCGAAGAAGACATGTGCGGACTGGATTTTTAAACCCTGAAATTACTGCATTTTCATACGGGAAAATGCGAAAAAACCTTGTAATTAAGCCAAAAATCTGCTATAATAGTTTATATGAGAAAGAAGGGAAAATCGATGGAATTTGAGCACGTTTCCGTGTTGCTTCAGGAGTGCATTGACAACCTCAATATCAAGCCTGACGGCATCTATGTGGACGGTACAGCGGGCGGCGCAGGTCATTCCCGCGAGATCGCGAAGCGTCTGACCACCGGTCGACTCATCGCCATCGATAAAGACCCGGATGCCATCAAAACAGCGACCGAACGCTTGAGCCCATACCCATGTGCACAGGTGGTTCGCGGTGACTTCAAGGATATCCCGGTGATCCTGGATAACCTTGGCATTGACAAGGTGGACGGTATCCTGCTGGATCTGGGTGTTTCTTCCCATCAGCTGGACACCGCAGAGCGAGGCTTCTCCTACCACGCGGAAGCAAAACTGGATATGCGCATGAGTCAGGAAGGACTTAGCGCTTATGATGTGGTCAATGGCTACTCTCAGGAGGAGCTAACCCGCATCCTGCGTGATTATTCGGAAGAAAAATTTGCTTCCAAAATCGCGTGGTTTATCGTGAAAGAACGTGAGGAAGCTCCGATCGAAACCACCGGACAGTTGGTAGAGATCATTAAAAAAGCAATCCCTGCGGCAGCAAGAAGAGAGGGCGGCCATCCGGCGAAACGTACCTTCCAGGCGATCCGCATTGAAGTAAACAATGAGCTGGGCGTTCTTCGCCAGTGCATTTCCGACAGCTTTGATCGTCTGGCGATCGACGGCAGATTCTGCATCATTACCTTCCACTCTCTGGAAGATCGCATTACCAAGCAGATGTTTGCAGAGTTCACCAAAGGCTGTACCTGCCCACCGGAGTTTCCGATCTGCGTTTGCGGTAAGAAACCAAGGGCAAAGCTCGTCAGCAGAAAGCCGATCGAGCCTTCCAAAGAAGAACTGGAGCGCAACAACCGCAGCAGAAGTTCCAAACTGCGAGTATTAGAAAAGATCCTGGATTAGTTTAGCATAGAATTTACGTTAAGGGCGGCGAAAAAGAGTATGGCGAATTATAACGACAGCAGCGCATATAAATTTGAACTCTTTGAAAATAAAAAACAGCGCACCGAGCCTCAGTTCAAAGTGATCCGCAATAAGAAGCTGGAACAGGCACAGAACCGCAACTTTATGGTGAAAACCATGGCTTATGTTGCAGTGTTCTTTGTGGGAATCATCTCCATTCTGTTCAATCAGATCGCCATCACCGAGCTGACCAACGAAGTGAGCGAAAAAACCAACCAGCTGTCCCAGCTGGAAAATGAATACCGTATGCTTTCCGCTGAACTGGAAAGCTCCGTAGCTTTGTCCAACATTGAGACCATCATCACCCGCGATATGGGCATGACAAAACTCACCGACGACCAGATCACTTATGTGAATCTCTCCGAAGGCGACACCATGACTCTCCCGGAGGAAGCAGGCAGCGGTATTTTGTCCAAAGTATGGAACTCCATCATGGATGGGGCATATCGTGCGGCAAAGTAAAATACAATAAGAACAGCGAAGAGGGAGTTAAGAGGGAAGTACAAACGTCTTAGCTCCTTTTTTGATTTTAATAAGGAAATAGAAGTCAGGGGGAGACAGTGTGTCCAACGGAATCAATAAAAGAGACCGCTTGAAGATCCGTATTCTCTCACTAATCGTTTGCGTGCTGATCGTATTTCTGCTGATCGCGAATCTGTTCCGCATTCAGATCATTGAGGGTGAAAAATATCAGACCATGGCAATCACACAACAGCTGCGTGAGATCGAGATCGATCCGCATCGCGGCTCGATTTATGATACCAATATGAAAATGTTGGCTCAGAGCGCCACAGTGTGGAATGTTATTTTTGAGCCGGCAAATCTGTCCAAAAACGAAGAGACTGCATGGCAGCAGATCCGTATGCTGTCCCGTGGTGAGAATTTGAAGCAGTTGGACCCGGAGGAGATCTCCAACAGCGGTCCAAACGATGAAAGTCTGGCAGAAATTCTCGGTGTGGAACCGGAGCTGATCGAAGAAAAGGCGCAGAACAAAAACAGTTACTACGAGGTACTGAAAAAACGCGTGGATCGTCAGACTTATGAGCGTGTTGTGAAGTTTATTCAGGACAATGGCGTTTCCACGATTTCTCTGGTGGAAACCACCAAGCGTTATTATCCATACAATAATCTGGCGTCGACCTTGCTTGGCTTTGTCAATGACATGAATCAGGGCGCGTATGGCTTGGAATCTTACTACAATTCTGTACTCAGCGGTACATCCGGTCGTCTGGTTGCTGCCCGAAACGGCCTCAGCGGTGATATGCCTTTCGAGTACCAGAAGCTCTACGAAGGTACGGATGGCAATTCTCTGGTGCTCACCATTGACGCAACGGTCCAGCAGTTCCTGGAGAAGCATCTGGAGATCGCTGTGGTGGAACATGATGTCCAGAAATGGGTGACCGGTATTGTTATGGATGTCAACACCGGCGAGATCCTTGCCATGGCATCCAAACCGGACTTCAATCCGAACCAGCCGATGGTCGTCGATGATCCGAAGGCGCAGGAGCGTCTGACAGGCTTGGACGAAGAGGACTACGCTACCCAGTTGCAGATCGAACAGCAGACAATGTGGAGAAATAAATGTATTTCCGACCCATATGAACCGGGTTCGGTATTCAAGCTGGTTACTGCGGCTTCTTCTCTCGATACCGGTGCCGCAACCGTACACTCTCCATACACTTGCCCCGGCTATCAGATTGTAGCAGGCAACCGTATTCGCTGCTGGAAACACGCAGGTCACGGCAACATCAACTTTATGGAAGCGATCCAGCGCTCTTGCAACCCTGCGTTTATGCAGATGGGTCAGGTGCTGGGTGTATCCAATTTCTCGAAATATTTTGATTCCTTCGGATTGACCGAAGTGACCGGCATCGATTTGCCGGGTGAGGCAACCGGTATCTACCATCCGGAAGAAAAAATGGGTATCGCAGAATTGTCTTCTTCCGCATTCGGCCAGACCTTTAAGATCACTCCAATCCAGATGATCACTGCGGCTTCTGCGACCATCAATGGCGGCTACCTGGTACAGCCTTATGTTGTAAAACAGATCGTGGACTCCGATAAAAACATCGTTGAGAGTTACGAGCCGAAGATCAAACGCCAGGTTGTCAGCAACGAAACCTCAGAGATCATGCAGGAAATGGGAGAAGTCGTTGTTGCAACAGACGAAGGTTCCGGTCGTAATGCCCGTATCGAGGGTTATCGCATCGGCGGTAAAACCGGTACCGGTGAGAAGCTGGATAACTTTGTTGACGGCGAACAGGTTGTTGAGTATGTATTCTCCTTCTTCGCATATCTGCCGGCTGATGAACCGGAATACGCAGTCCTCATCACCTTGGATGAGCCTGTTGTTGGTGATGCACAGTCTTCTACCGTTGCAGTACCAATCGTTGCGGCTTTGCTGGAAGATATTATTCCTTACCTTGGTATCGAACCAAGCTACACCGAGACAGAAGAAGAGGAAGGCGACGGTACTGTCGTAGTTCCATATCTGATCGATGAAAAACCGCATGAAGCGCAGATTTATCTCCGTCAAAAAGGTCTGAATACCGAGATCATCGGTGACGGTGCGACGGTTCTGAAACAGATTCCGGAAAATCCAACCAGACTGCCGAAGGGCGGCACAGTTATTCTTTACACAGATGATAGTGCAGTCAGCTCGACAGCGAAGGTGCCGAATGTTATTGGTAAAACAGCGCAGGAGGCTAATCAGATGATCATCAACGCCGGCCTGAATATTCAAATCAAGGGTCAGGATCTGGAGGGCAGCAAGACCATTGTTGTCGCACAGGATCCTCCGGCGGACAGCAATGTCGAGATCGGTTCTGTTGTGACAGTACACTTCGTAGAACCTGCCGAAACTGCGGGATAGAAAGAAAGCACAGACAAAAAATGCACAGGATTTGACAAAATACAGGGGACAGAAATCGTACAATAAAGTCTGGATTCTGGCCCCTGTCTTTTTTTGAGGGGCACATGTGAGGTGTGCAGCATGAAATGCAGTCAAATTCTGAATCGGGTTTTGGACGTTGATCCGGAGATCAGTGGTCTGACACAGGACAGCCGTCAAGTACGTCCGGGAAATCTGTTCTTCTGCCATGGAGTGGGGGAGCAGGCGGTCCGATATTGTGAGGAAGCGAAAGAGAAAGGCGCCGCAGGCATTGTCTGCGGAGAAAATTTGGAGGGGACTCTGTTCTCCGAGGACGTGCGCAGAGACTACAGTTTAGCCTGTCAGCGCTTTTGGAGAGAACCCCAAAAAGATATGAAGCTGATCGCCGTGACAGGAACCAACGGAAAGAGTTCGGTGGCTTGGCAGCTCCAGCATCTTTTGAATTGCTGCGGAAAGCCCTGTGGGTTGATCGGAACGATTTGCAGCAAATGGGGAAGTAAGGAAGTCGCTTCCGCTTACACCACGCCAGATGCATCGCAGCTGTATCCCTTGCTTGCTCAAATGAAGGCGGATGGCTGCACCCATGTAGTCCTGGAAGCCTCGTCGCAGGCCATTGCACAGCAGCGATTGGCGGGTTTGAGCTTTGAGCTAGGTATTTTTACCAACCTTTCCCGCGATCATCTGGATCAGCATGGCACAATGGAAGAATATTTTAATGTAAAGCAAAATATCTTTACACAATGCAAACAAGGGCTCTGTAACCATGATGATCAATTTGGCATGATTATCAGAGAAAAATACCATGCCGCAAGCTATTCCCTTTACAGTGATGCGGCAGACTATACGGTTTATCAACGTTTAAGCAGCCCGTTAGGCAGTCGATTTTGCCTTGTTGGGAACCAGGAAATCGCTCGAGTACAGCTGGATTCTCCGGGAGATTTCATCGCAAGCAATGCTGCTGCGGCACTTGCGGCGGCAAATCTTCTTGGTATCCCATTGCAGGCTGCGGCTGATGCACTGGGCAGTTGTCCGCCGATTCCGGGCAGAGCGGAGCGATTGGATTGTGGGGATTTTACCGTGATGATCGACTATGCCCACAGTTCCGATGGGGCAGAGAAGATATTGCAGCTTGCAAAGCAGCTGCAGCCTAAACATCTTTATGTGGTCTTTGGCTGTGCCGGTGAGCGAGATCGAGGCGACCGTCCTTTGATGGCGGAAGCAGTCCTGCGCTATGCGGATCAAGCGATTTTCACCGCGGATAACCCGAGAAATGAAGCATGGAGACAGATCTGCTCTGACCTGAACTGCAACGATGAGAGTCTGGAATTCCAGTATGATCGCCGCTGTGCCATTGAAACGGCTCTCAACTGGTGTGAAGATGGCGACCTCCTGCTGTTGTTGGGAAAAGGCCATGAAGCCTATCAGGTTCTGGATAACAGAACGATTTATTTCTCAGAGAGGGAAATTGTCTATGAATTTTGTAAGAAGAAGCAGGCAAATCCATTGAAATAGACAGGAAAATTCCGTATAATAAATTAGATAGACTATAATAGATTGGTGGAACGAAAAATGAAACCTCTTAAAATAAAAGAAATCGCTGCGGCGGTTGGTTTTGACTGCTGCGACGAAACACTCATCGAACGCATCGAGACTGACTCCCGAACCATCAGCGAAGGAAGCTTGTTTGTTGCTCTGCGCGGTGAAGTGTTCGATGGCCACAAATACGTAGCTTCTGCATTGGAAAAAGGCGCGGCTTATGCTTTGGTTGACAAAGGCGACGAAAACGATTCTCGTTTGATTTTCTGCAAAGATACCGAGCAGGGCTTTTTGGATATTGCCGGCGCATACCGCGATCAATTTGACGTAAAGCTGGTGGGCATCACCGGTTCTGTGGGCAAGACCACGACCAAAGAGATGATTGCCGCTGTACTGGAGAGCAAATTCAAGACTCTGAAAAATGAAGGTAATCTGAATAACCGTGTTGGTATGCCGAAAACTCTGTTCAATCTTAATGACGAGCACGAATGTGCCGTTATCGAAATGGGCATGAATCAGTTTGGCGAGATTTCCGATCTGACTCGCCGTGCAAAACCGGATGTGGCGGTCATCACTAATATCGGTGTGCAGCACATCGAGTTTCTGGGCAGCAGAGAGGGCATTCTCAAAGCGAAAATGGAGATTCGTGAGGGCATGAAAGAGGGCTCACCACTGATTCTCTGCGGCGATGATGACCTGCTGGGCAGCTTCGAGGATGAACGCTTCCGCATCATTCGCTACGGTATTGACAACAAATCCTGTCCGATCACGGCAGAGGATGTGCAGGAATCTGTGGGTGAGACTACCTTTACTCTCTGTGCTGACGGCAAGAAAATACCGGCACGCATTCCGACCTTCGGCAGACACAATGTACTCAATGCTCTGGCGGCTTACGCTGTGGGCAAGGAGTTCGGCATGGAGGACGAGGAAATTATTGCTGCGCTGAACAACTATGTTCCATCCGGCATGCGTCAGCGCGTGGTGGAGTTCAAAGGTATAACCATCGTGGAGGACTGCTACAACTGCGGTCCCGACTCTCTGAAAGCAGCAATTTCCGCTTTTGCCATCATGCCATGTGAGGGCAGAAAAATCATGGTTCTCGGCGATATGCTGGAGCTGGGCGACTACGCCAACCAGCTGCACGCCGAATGCGGTCAGTGGGCAGCAGAAAAGGGTGTCGATCATGTGTTCTGCTGCGGTGAACTGAGTAAGCATACTTATCAGGGCTTCCTGGAAAATGGCGGCGAAAGTGCTGTTCACCACCTGGAGCGCGATGACATGGGCGAGCAGATCCTGTCTGAAATCAAAAACAAGAGCATCAAAGCCGGAGACATTCTGTGGTTCAAAGCGAGCCACGGCGTGCATCTGGAGGATATTATCAAAAGAATCTACGAGGAGTGTTAAAGTATGGATATCCTGAGTTTAGGTATTGCCGTTGTGGCTGCATTTGTGATCACAGCTCTGTCCGGCAAATTCATTATTCCTTTCCTGAGAAAACTGAAATTCGGTCAGACCATTCTGGAGGATGGCCCGACTTGGCATAAAGCAAAACAGGGCACCCCAACCATGGGCGGTATGATGTTCATTTTGGGTATCGTTGTTGCAGCAGTGGTGGGTCTCATCACCATGAACATCAACGGCAGTGACACCGGTTCTCTGAACCAGCTGTATTTCATTGCCGGTATTCTCATGGCAACTGCTTTTGGTGCTCTGGGCTTTGCTGATGACTATGTGAAAGTGGTAAAAAAACAGAACCTCGGTCTGACTGCAAAACAGAAAATGGCAGGTCAGCTGTTGATCGCAGCGCTGTATCTGGCAGTTCTGCACTTCGGTGGAGCAACCTCCACCATCCTGCAGATCCCGTTCCTCGGTCAGCTTGATATTGGTCTGCTGTACTATCCATTTGCAATGTTTGTTATCGTCGGCACCGTCAACGCAGTAAACCTGACTGACGGTATCGATGGTCTCTGTTCTTCCGTTACCTTTGTGGCAGCTATCGGTATGATGATCGTAGCTACCATCCTCGGCGTCACCGAAATGAATCTGCTGGCAGGCGCTCTTGCCGGCGGCTGTCTGGGCTTCCTCTGCTGGAACTTCCACCCTGCAAAAGTTTTCATGGGTGATACCGGCTCTCTGTTCCTTGGTGGTGTTGTGTGTGCACTGGCATTCGGCGTACGCTTCCCGGTACTGCTGCTGTTTGTCGGCATTATCTACATCGTGGAAACCATGTCCGTTATTCTGCAGGTCATCAGCTTCCAGAGCACCGGCAAACGTATCTTCAAAATGAGCCCGATCCATCATCACTATGAAATGAGCGGCTGGAGCGAAGAAAAAATCGTTGCAGTCTTCTCCACAGTGACTGCGATTGGCTGTGTAATTGCTGTTCTGGCAGCTCTGGCACTCTAAAAAGAGCCTGTACATCTCAACAGAAAGGAAGAGTATTTTGGCAAGCAAATCTCAGGCAAAGCGCCGTGTTTCTCAGCACAGTGAACGTGCTGCCATCCGAAATCCGGTCAAAACATTCCATGAACCGATCATTATGCTGGGTCACTTTGATACCCCATTTCTCATTCTGGTACTGACTCTGCTGGGCATCGGTCTGGTCACGCTGTTTTCTTCCAGTTATGCATCTTCCTTGTATTATCTGGGCAACAGCTACTACTACATTCTCCGTCAGCTGTTCTTTGCGGTGGTCGGTGTTGCTGCAATGCTGGCGGCATCTCTGGTCAACTATCGCTTCCTGCGCAACTTCAGCTGGCTGGCTTACGGCGTTTCTCTGATTCTGATGGCAGCCTGCTATCTCTTCCCGGCGCAGCAGGGTGCACAGCGCTGGATCCAGTTGGGACCTCTCAGCTTCCAGCCATCGGAGATCGCAAAATTCTCGGTCATTCTGCTCTTTGCTCATCTGATGGATCGAGACAAAGATAAAATGGGTCGAATGATCGAAGGAACCTGGCGTTACATCGTTCTTTATGGCGCCGTAGCGGTGATTCTGATTTTCCAGCCGCATCTGTCCGGTACCTTGCTGATCGGCTTTATCGCGCTGACCATGATGCTGGTTGGCGGCACCAAGTTCAGCAATCTGCTGAAAATCGGTGTCCCTCTGCTTGTTTTGCTGTTAGTCGTTGCCTTCCTGCTGCAGGACTTTATTCTGGAGCAGTTTGCGCACGTTGTTACTCGTCTGACTTACTGGCTGGATCCATTCTCCACAACAGACCCTGGTTCGTATCAGACCCGTCAGTCTCTGCTGGCGATCGGCTCCGGTGGTCTGTGGGGTGTCGGCTTTGGCGAAAGCCGTCAGAAGCACATGTATCTCCCTGAGGTTCGTAATGACTTCGTATTTGCAATCGTCTGCGAGGAGCTGGGCTTCATCGGCGCAAGTCTCGTAATCATTCTCTTTGCCATGCTGGTTTGGAGAGGCTACCACATCGCTATGCACGCTCGTGACCGTTTCGGTTCCCTGCTGGTAACAGGTATCACCACCCAGATCGGTCTGCAGGCCTTCCTGAATATTGCCGTAGTGACCAACTTGATCCCGAACACCGGTATTTCTCTGCCGTTCTTCTCTTACGGCGGTACCGCGCTGCTGATCATGCTGGCGGAAATCGGTGTTGTTCTTGCGGTTTCCAGACAGGCAAGACATGAAAAAGAGTAAGGAGAAACCATGAAACAGACGATTCTTCCCGAAGCACACAATGACTTTATCTTCGCTTTTGTCGGCAATAAAAGTGAGTTGATTTTGATCGGAGCCGTACTGCTGATCGCTGCGGCTCTGCTGTGGATTTTCCGCAGAAAAAAGTAGAAAGAAGGAAATATCCATGAGGATCCTTTTCGCCTGCGGCGGTACCGGCGGACACATCAATCCTGCCATTGCCGTTGCATCTTATTTAAGAGAACGACATCCCGACGCTGTGATTCAGTTTGCAGGAAATCCGCAGGGTATGGAGGCAAAGCTTGTGACCAAAGCAGGCTTTGATTTTGCACCTATCATCATCAAGGGTATCCAGCGCAAACTGAACTGGCGAAATATCAAATATAATGTATCGTCCATATACTATCTGACCACGGCTTCTTATCGTGCGGAGAAGCTGATTAAGGCCTTCAATCCGGACATCGTTGTGGGAACCGGCGGCTATGTCAGCGGCCCGATTCTGCGAAAAGCTGCCAAACTGGGCATCAAAACTCTATCCCACGAGTCCAACGCTTTTCCGGGCGTGACAACGAAGCTGCTGGCCCGCTATGTGGATAAAATTCTGCTGGCGGTTCCGGAAGCGAAAAAATATCTGCCGGATACCTGTGAGTACGGTGTCAGCGGCAACCCGGTAAGAGAAAGCATCATTTTCGCAGACCGTGAGAAGGCGAGGGCAAAATTCGGCTTTGCCGAGGATGAGATCTGTATCCTCTCATTCGGTGGCAGTCAGGGTGCGAGACGCCTCAATGAAGCAGTCGCTGACCTGATGGTTTGGGAACAAAGTCAGCCGAAAGTGCGCCACATTCACGCGACCGGAATGTACGGAGTGGACGTGTTCCCTGGTTTACTGAAAGACCGCGGTCTCGACCCGAACAACCTGCCAAAAGCAGATATCCGCGAGTATATCAATGACATGGATGACTGTCTTGCCGCTGCTGATTTGATGATCAGCCGCAGCGGCGCGCTGACCCTTTCCGAACTGCAGGCAGCAGGCAGAGCGTCCATTCTGATTCCTTCTCCCAATGTGGCAGAGAACCATCAGTACCACAATGCAATGGTGCTTGCAAACAACAATGCAGCTATTGTCATTGAAGAAAAGGATCTGACAGGCAAAAAACTCTGCGATACGGTAGAGGAGCTGTGCAATGCCCCACAGAGATTGAAAGAACTGGGCAGCAATGCCCGCAGTATGGCCATCCTTGATGCCAACGAAACCATTTATCAGGAAATCATGAAGCTCTTGAAATAGAGAAAAATGCTCCGTTTTCACCACTTTTGCAGCCAATGCATAGAATATTTGTAGAAATGTCCGACGGTGACATAGTTTCTGCAAAGAAAGGGTGCGTGGGTCAACGTGAAGATGGAACGGTATCTTGTGAAAGGCGGAAGGACACTGGAGGGAAACCTGAGGGTCCACGGAGCCAAAAATGCAGCCCTGCCGATTCTGGCGGCAGCGCTCCTCTGCGAAGGAGGCTGTGAGCTTCATAATTGTCCGCAGCTTTCCGATGTGGAGGCAGCCTGCCACATCCTCGACCATCTGGGCTGCAAAACCCATCGGCAGGATGATGTGCTGCTGATTGAAGCCGGCGACAGCCGAATTTGCTGCATACCCGAACAACTGATGCGGGAAATGCGCTCGTCCATTGTTTTTCTCGGTGCTTTGCTGGCGAAATATCGACAGGCTCGTTTGAGTTTTCCCGGCGGCTGTGAGTTGGGTCCCAGACCCATTGACTTGCACCTTTCATCGCTGGAGAAGATGGGTGTGGTCTTTACGCAGGATGGAGAACAGCTGCTCTGTGAGGTTCCCAATGAGCTTCATGGAGCCAGCATCGATTTGCCGTTTCCCAGTGTAGGCGCGACAGAAAACATCATGTTGGCGGCGAGCCTTGCCAAAGGGGAGACCATGATCCGCAATGCAGCCCGCGAACCGGAGATCGCAGCCCTGGCTGATTTTATCAATCGGGCAGGGGGTTGTGTGTTTATCGAAAAGGATGGCACAGTCCATATCAAAGGTGTGAAAAAGCTGGGGGCTTGCCGTTGTTCGGTGATTCCCGACCGCATTGTAGCTGTGACCTATCTCTGCTGCGGAGCAATCACGGGAAGTACTGTGACCGTCTCTGACTGCGAGCCCGATCATATGCGGGCTGTTTTTCCGATTTTGGAGGAGATGGGCTGCGAACTGGAAATCGGGGAACGGGAAATTCTTCTTCGCTCACCGAAGCAGCTGAAAGCGGTGAAGCATATCACCACGATGCCCTATCCCGGTTTTCCTACCGATGCACTGGCGCCCATTATGGCGCTGAGTACGATCGCGCGGGGAACAACGATCTTCACCGAGAATATCTTCCAGAACCGCTATAAGCAGGCTTGGGAGCTGTGCCGCATGGGTGCGGATATCCGCAGTGAGGGACGCATCGCCGTTGTACGGGGTGTTTCAAGATTACACCATGCCAATGTGCGCTGTACCGACCTGAGAGGAGGAGCGGCGCTGATGATCGCGGCGCTTGCCGCAGAGGGGGAGACTTCCATCGAGGAAATCCGCCATATTCAGCGAGGATACGAAAATCTGCCTGCAGTATTGAGCCGGGCAGGTGCCTGCATCGTGCAGGAGAATTAGTATGAATATATGAGGAAGCCGGGGCGACCCGGCGACCTGCTTGATATAATTTTTGAAAAGGAGGGTTCCCTATGGAACGTGGACAACACAGACAAGCTCCGCGCAGACAGCAGCGGCAAAGACCGCAGCAAACGCGGCAAAGTGCTCAGCCGCGCCGTAATCCGCGGAGAAGAAAACAGAAATACACCCTCCATTATCTGTTCCTGTTTCTGTTCTGCATTGCAGTAGGCATCACCATCTGTACCAATGTGCTGTTCAAAGTCAGCACGATTCAGGTAAAAAACAATACATATTACAGTTCGGAGGAACTGATCAGCCGCTCCGGTATCGAAAAAGGGGACAAGCTCTTTGGTATCAATGCTTCCGATACGGAAAAAATGCTGGAAGACCGCTTCCCGTATCTGCAGTCTGTGAATATCAAACGCCGTTTGCCGGCCACTGTTGTTATTGATGTGGTGGAGGAAAGCCCGATGGGCGCGGCCTACACCGAGGAAGGCTACGCCATTGTTTCCAGAACAGGTAAAGTGTTGGAAAACAAAATGATTGAAGCAGCAGGTGATATTCCGGTTCTGCTGGGTTTGGAAGAGGAAAAATTCACCGTCGGCAGCTATCTGTACGCCAAGAGCAACGATGGAGGTCGTCAGCTGAACGAGAAACTGCAGATGATCCAGCGTTTTATTGAGGCGGCAGAAGCACAGTTGTTGGAACCGCTGACTTATGTTCAAATTACGGATATAAACGAGATCAAGGTGCTCTACGATGAACGCATCCTCATCGACTTCGGCGGTGAGATCGATTTGGACAAGAAGATCACCTTCGTGCAGAAGGTATTGACTGATGGTATTGCTAACAATCATCCGCTGTCCGGTTATACCAATGAGAACTTTGAGGGTACCATCGACATCACCAATCGCAAGCAGCTGCACACTCGCGCCATCGCGGTGGACAGTGTCGCAGACCCTCGTGCTTTCACTGTCTTTGAGGACGAGGAAGCATTCTTCGCAGAGGATGAGGAACTTCCAACAGAAGCTCCGGAAACAGAAGAAGAAATCCCGACCGAGGAGCTGTCAGAACTTCCGGAAGGCACAGAATCCGAAGAAGAATAAAATCCGAATATTTTTCGGAAATTTAGGGGAAAACCCATGGAAAAACTATTGAAAAGCTGTTGAATATCTGTTAAGATATGCTTATATAGGATTATCATCAAGTTCTTGCAGCTTGTATTATAAAAATAGGAGGAATTAGGTATGGTTAGCTTTGACATGGACAAAGAAATCAACGAAAGTAAAGTTACAATAAAAGTAATTGGTGTCGGCGGTGGCGGCGGCAACGCAGTAAACCGTATGATCGAAGAAAAACTGGAGAACGTAGACTTCATCGCTGTGAATACCGATGCACAGGTTCTGCGTGAATCCAAAGCTTCTGAAAAAATCATGATCGGTACCAAACTGAGCCAGGGTCGCGGCGCAGGCGGCGATCCGGAAAAAGGCGAAAAAGCAGCAGAAGAGAACATCGAAGAGATCGAAGCAGCTCTTCAGGGCGCACAGATGCTCTTTATCGCGGCAGGTATGGGCGGCGGTACCGGTACCGGTGCAGCTCCTGTTATCGCTCGCGTTGCAAAAGAAAAAGGCATCCTGACTGTTGCTGTTGTTACCAAACCATTCAGCTTTGAAGGCGGCGCTCGTATGGCACAGGCCCTCAAAGGTATCGAAAAACTGAAAGACAATGTAGACTCCCTGCTGGTTATTCCAAATGAAAGACTGGAAGAGATCTACGAAGAACTGGAATACGAAGAAACTCTGAAAGAAGCTGACCGCGTTCTCTATCAGGGCGTACAGGCTGTTTCTGACCTGATCCTGAAAACCGGTCTGGTTAACCGAGACTTCGAAGACGTTCGCCGCGTTATGTCTCTGGCAGGCAACGCTCATATGGGTGTTGGTCGTGCATCCGGTAAAGACAAAGCAAGAGAAGCTGCTCTGGCAGCAATCAACTCTCCACTGCTGGAGTCCACCATCGATGGCGCAAAACGCGTTCTGCTGAACATCGTTGCTCCAAAATCTGTTCGTATGAAAGAAATCAAAGAAGCTTCCAAACTGGTTCGTGACGCAGTACATCCTGACGTTAAACTGTTCTTCGGTTCCAGCTTCGACGATTCCCTCAACGACGAAATGGTTGTAACCGTTATCGCTACCGATTTTGACAGCGGTGTGGAAGATATGGATATCGAATCCATCGACGTTCCGGAAGTACCAGAAGTAAAAGCTCCTGTTGCTGCTCCAAAAGCTGCAGCAGAAGAAACTTCCTCTGCAGATGCCTTCGACTTCCTGAGCATCTTCAACAAAAACAAATAATGCTACATAAAAGCAGGGCTTCGGCTCTGCTTTTTGCATGTGCGGCCGTTTTCCTTCATAATGATATAAGAGAAGGAGGGAGGCGCATGATCTGCCGCATTCAGGAGTTTCGTTATAAGGATGTTGTCTGTGTGGAGGATGGAACGCGTCTGGGCTATGTGGGGGACGTGGAGATCGATACCCATAGTGCTCAACTGAAATCCATCGTAATTTACGGAAAATTCCGCTGGCTGTTCTTCGGCAGGGAAGAGGATATCGTCGTTCCATGGGAGGAGATCCATATCATCGGAGAGGATACTATTCTGGTCAATATTGCTCCGCCGCCCAGAAAAAAGAGCAAACGGAACAAATGGGCAGCGTCCTTCCGGGAAGATACCGTGAAAGAAGAATAAAAAGTTGCCTTTTTACGCAATTTTTTTGAAATTTGCTCTTGCATTTCAGAAACAGTGGTGGTATAATACCGTCGTATGATTTTCAGAAGGTGAAAATCAACAAAGAAAACACACGCCTTATAATTGCGGATGCGGGTGCCGGAGGGGCAGATGCTGATGCTCCGGAAGCACCGTAAAGTGCATAAGGCGGAGGTTTCAAACCATTAAGGAGGAAATTAAAATGTCCGTAGTATCTATGAAACAACTTCTCGAAGCAGGCGTACACTTTGGTCACCAGACCCGTCGCTGGAACCCTAAAATGGCTCGTTACATCTTCACCGAACGTAACGGCATCTACATCATCGACCTGCAGAAAACCGTTAAAAAACTGGAAGAAGCTTACGCTTTCGTAAAAGAAATCGCTGCTAACGGTGAAACCGTACTGTTCGTTGGTACCAAAAAACAGGCTGGCGACTCTGTGAAAGAAGAAGCTGAAAGAGCTGGCGTACACTACGTAAACGCTAGATGGCTGGGCGGTATGATGACCAACTTCAAAACCATCCAGAAACGTATCAAACGTCTGGAACAGCTGCGCAAAATGCAGGAAGATGGCACCTTCGAACGTCTGACCAAAAAAGAAGTTATCAAACTGGAACAGGAAATCGAAAAACTCGAAAAATACCTGGGCGGTATCAAATCCATGGATAAACTGCCAGGCGCTCTGTTCATCGTTGACCCAAGAAAAGAAAGAATCGCTGTTGCTGAAGCTAAAAAACTGGGTATTCCGATCGTTGCAATCGTTGACACCAACTGCGACCCAGACGAAATCGACTACGTAATTCCTGGTAACGACGACGCTATCCGCGCTGTTAAACTGATCGCAGCTACCATGGCTGACGCTATCATCGAAGGCAGACAGGGCCTGCAGGAAGCTGCTCCTGTAGAAGAAGCTGCTGCTGACGCTGAATAATTATCGTCACGAATATCCACTTAACTTATAAATAAAGTACTGGAGGAATTTAAGATGGCATTTACTGCTCAGGACGTTAAAGAACTTCGCGAAGTTACCGGTTGCGGTATGATGGATTGCAAAAAAGCTCTGACTGAAGCTAACGGCGACCGTGAAAAAGCAATCGAAATCCTCAGAGAAAAAGGTCTGGCTACCGCTGCTAAAAAAGCTGGCCGTATCGCTGCTGAAGGTATGGTTAAAGCTCTCGTTGATACCGAGAAAAAAGTTGGCGTAGTTGTTGAAGTTAACGCTGAAACCGACTTCGTTGCTAAAAACGCTGAATTCCAGGATATGGTTACCGCTATTGCACAGACCATCATCAACGAAAATCCAGCAGACGTTGACGCTCTGAATAACCTGAAAGTAGCTGGCATGGAAATGACAGTTGCTGAACTGGTTACCGAAAAAATTCAGAAAATCGGCGAAAACATGAAAATCCGTCGTTTCGTTCGTTACGAAGGCGACGTTGCTACCTACGTTCACGGTGGCGGCGCAATCGGCGTAATGGTTAAATTCGATACCGATCTGGCTGACAAAGAAGGCTTTGCAGAAGTTGGTCACGATGTAGCTATGCAGATCGCAGCTATCAACCCAGCTTACCTCTGCCCAGCTGAAGTTCCAGCAGAAGTAATCGAAAAAGAAAAAGAAATCCTGAAAGTTCAGGCTATGAACGAAGGCAAACCAGAAGCTATCGCTGAAAAAATGGTAGCAGGCAGAATCAACAAATACTATAAAGAAAACTGCCTCCTGGAACAGGCATTTGTAAAAGATGACAAACAGACCGTTGGCGGCTACGTTTCTGCAAAAGCAAAAGAAATGGGCGGCAAAATGGAAGTTGTTAGCTTCGTACGTCTGGAAAAAGGCGAAGGCCTGGAGAAAAAAGAAGACAACTTCGCTGACGAAGTTGCAAGCATGATGAAATAATTCGTCAGAGCTGGTTTCTTTTCAACAAGCTATCAAAAGACTCGTGGAGAAATCCACGAGTCTTTTTTATGTAAAAAAGAAAGGCTCTCCGAGTTCGGAGAGCCTTTTGTTGTTGATGAAAGGATCAATCGCGGGCAGAAATCAAGAAATTTGAGAAACGATGCCGCGATTCAGACAGCGCGGTCGCCGCGCCTACATGAGTTTGCGGAACAGAGCTTTGAAGTCTTCCACAGAAGCTTCTTTTGGGTTGCCAGGTGCGCAAGCGTCAGCTGCAGCGGATTCTGCCAGGAACTGCAGATCTTCTTCTTTCAGAGCTTCCAGTTTGGTTGGGATGCCAACGTCAACAGACAGCTGCTGAACAGCGTCGATAGCTGCTTTGCGGTATTCTTCCACAGACATGGAATCTACGTTTTTCACGCCCATTACGCGTGCGATCTCACGGTATTTTTCACCAGTGCATTCTTTGTTGTAATCCATAACGATTGGCAGCATCATTGCACAAGCAACACCATGTGGGGTGTCGTAAACAGCGCCGAGAGTGTGTGCCATGGAGTGAGCGATACCCAAACCAACGTTGGAGAAGCCCATACCTGCAATGTACTGACCGAGAGCCATATCTTCGCGGCCTTTCGGATCATTTTCCACAGCAGCGCGCAGGGAACGTGCAATGATTTCGATGGCTTTCAGATGGAACATATCGGTCATTTCCCAAGCTGCTTTGGTGGTGTAACCTTCGATCGCGTGGGTCAGTGCGTCCATACCGGTGGATGCAGTCAGACCTTTTGGCATGGTGGACATCATGTCAGGGTCAACAACAGCAACGATTGGCATATCGTGTGGGTCAACACAAACGAATTTGCGTTTCTTTTCCACATCGGTGATAACGTAGTTGATGGTAACTTCTGCAGCAGTACCAGCAGTGGTTGGAACAGCGATGATCGGAACGCAAGGGTTCTTGGTAGGAGCAACACCTTCCAGGCTTCTTACGTCTTCATATTCCGGGTTTGCAATGATGATACCAATGGCTTTTGCGGTATCCATAGAAGAGCCGCCGCCGATGGTGATGATATAGTCAGCTTCTGCAGCTTTGAAGGCAGCAACGCCGGACTGTACGTTTTCGATGGTTGGGTTTGGTTTGATATCAGAGAAGATCTCGTAAGCCAGACCATTCTGTTCCAGCAGATCGGTCACTTTTTTGGTAATACCAAATTTGATCAGATCAGCGTCGGAGCAAACAAAAGCTTTTTTGAAGCCATGGGATTTTGCTTCGGTTACGATTTCGGCGATAGCGCCTGCGCCGTGGTAAGAAGTCTGGTTGAGCATAATACGGTTTGCCATAATCACAAATCTCCTTTAATGATAAGTTCTCCCCTTGGGGTACAGACTAATGATAATCCACAAAAATCAAAAAGAAAAGACAGAGACTGTTAATTTTATATCATTTCTCAAAATTTCTCCGAAAGTATCAATTCTTTTGCAAGTTTTCTGGTTATTTGTTCTGAAAGAAAGTGGTAAAAACTTTGCAAACAATGCAAGAAACAGACAGAAGAAGTCACTTGGGGGCTTTACAGATTGTGTACATTATTGTAAAATAGTATAAGAATATCTGCGCCTTTTCCGACGCAGGAGAAAAAGCAGGGAGTGGTAACAAATGAGTCTTGCATACCGTCGCATTTTGCTGAAACTGAGCGGCGAAGCCCTCGCAGGCGATAAAAAGACCGGTCTGGATTATAATAAGGTAACCGAAATTTGTCAGAGCATTAAAAAAGCCCATGACCTCGGCGTGGAAATTGCCATCGTTGTTGGCGGCGGCAACTTCTGGAGAGGCCGCAGCAGCGGCGACATGGAACGCACCCGTGCGGACCATATCGGCATGCTGGCTACCGTTATGAACGCACTGGCACTGGCTGATTCTCTGGAACAGCTGGGCTGCGATGTTCGTGTACAGACTGCGATCACCATGCAGCAGGTAGCAGAGCCTTATATCCGCAACAAAGCAGTTCGTCATCTGCAGAAAGGCCGTATCGTTATCTTCGGTTGCGGTACTGGTAACCCATTCTTCTCCACCGACACAGCATCCGCTCTGCGTGCTGCTGAGATCGGCGCTGATGCGATCCTGAAAGCAACCCTCGTTGACGGTGTTTACGACAGCGATCCAAAGAAAAATCCGGATGCAAAACGCTACGAGACCGTTACTTTCGACGAAGTTATCGCAAAACATCTCAATGTTATGGATATCACCGCCTTCTCCATGTGCTCTGACAACAACATTCCTGTTGTTGTATTCAGCCTGGAAGATCCGGACAACATTATCCGCGTGACCGAGGGTGACACCAAAGTTGGTACCGTTGTGTCCCATAACGCATAAGTTACGCCTTTTATTGAATCTATCTTCATAAAATATATCGTGGCTCAGCCACAGAACGGAGAGTTGATTATGAACATCAAAGCACTGAACAAAGACATTAGCGGCAAAATGGATAAAACCATCACTGCTCTGGAGAACGAATTCCGTTCCATCAACGCAGGTCGTGCAAATCCAGCTCTGCTGGAACGCATTTCTGCTGACTACTACGGCGTTCCAACCCCAATCAACCAGATGGCTGCTATCCAGACTCCTGACGCAAGAACTCTGCTGATCCAGCCTTGGGATAAATCCGCAATGAAACTGATCACCAAAGCGATCCAGGCTTCCGATATCGGTATCAACCCAACCGACGATGGTTCCGTTATTCGTCTGGTATTCCCAGCACCAACCGAAGAACGTCGTAAAGAGCTCTGCAAAAAAGTAAGCAAAATGGGTGAAGAAGCTAAAGTTGCTATCCGTAACATCCGTCGCGACTTCGTTGATCAGCTGAAAGCACAGAAAAAGAACAACGAAATCACCGAGGACGAACAGAAAGACGGCGAGAAAGAAGTTCAGAACGTTACCGATAACTACATCAAAACCATTGATAAAATGGTAAAAGACAAAGAAAACGAAGTTCTTTCCATCTAATTTCAGAACAACAGAGACCCACTGCTTTCAGTGGGTCTCTCCATATCCGAACAAAACGCAAAGAAGGGAAGCTATGGAACAGAAAAGCCTTCCGAAGCACATTGGTATTATTATGGACGGCAACGGTCGTTGGGCGAAGAAGCGGGGACTCCCTCGTACTGCCGGACACAAAGCCGGTGCCAAAGCATTTCGTGAGATTGTAAAGCACTGTCGGAAACGGGAAATCGAATATCTGACTGTGTACGCTTTTTCCACGGAAAACTGGAAGCGTCCCAAAGAGGAAGTGGATGCAATTATGAAGCTCCTCGGAGAATATTTGGACGAAGCCTTCCAGCATGAAGATGAAAATAAGGAAATCTGTGTAAAAATCATCGGTGATGTTGCACCTCTCAGCACGGAACTGAAAGAAAAGATCCGCAAATTAGAGGAGCAAACGAAAAATAACGTGGGAATCACCGTCAATATTGCTCTGAACTATGGTGGCCGCGATGAGTTGGTCCATGGTGTCAAAGCCCTCGCACAGCGGGTGAAGGACGGTACGCTGTCTCCGGATGCTGTAACAGAGGAGCTGATTTCTTCCGTGCTCTACACGGCGGAACAACCGGATCCAGACTTGATCATCCGCCCAAGCGGCGAACTGCGCCTGTCCAACTTCCTGATTTGGCAGGCCGCTTATTCTGAGTTCGTATTCATGGATGTTCTTTGGCCTGATTTTGGCGCGAAAGAACTGGATGCCGCTCTGGAGCAGTATGCGGGAAGAAGCCGCCGTTTCGGCGATATTACCGCAAAATAACACAGAGTTCTATGATAGATTAGAAAACGAAAATTGGAGTGATCGTTGTGAAACAAAGGATACTCTCTGCTATCATTGGTCTGGCAGTGCTGGCATTTGTGCTCAGCCTGTTCCACACCATGGTTCTCAACGCGGCCATTGCAGTGATTGCTGTGATCGCGGTCTGGGAGTTTTTCCACGCAACAAAAATTGATCGAAACAAAGCCCTGCTGATCCTGGGCTGCGCCATCGCCGCAGTGATCCCGTTTATTCCTCGTGCAGAGGGAGCGGATCTGTTGCCGGTGGTTGTCCTGCCGTATATTGGTCTGCTGTTCTGCATTCTGTTGGCGACTCATAGATCGACCCCGGTGGAGCAGATCGCCATGACCTTTATGATCAGCCTTGCCATTCCGCTGTCTCTGTCTTCTGCGGTATATCTCCGCGATACATACGGCATGGCACTGGGACTGTTTTATCTGATCCTGTCTCTGGGCGGCGCATGGTTCAGCGATACCGGTGCATACTTTGTCGGCTGTGCTATTGGTAAGCATAAACTGGCTCCTGTCATTTCCCCGAAAAAAACCTGGGAAGGCGTCATCGGCGGCATCGTTGTTTGCCTGATCTGTATGCTTCTGGTGGGCAAAGCCTTTGAACTCCTGATTCCGGGAGCAAATGTCAACTACCTTGCGCTGGCTCTTCTGGCACCATGTGCCTCTGTCATCAGTATCATCGGCGACCTGTCTGCCTCTCTGGTAAAGAGACAGTTTGGCATCAAGGACTTCGGCAATATTATGCCGGGTCATGGCGGCGTTCTTGACCGCTTCGATTCGGTACTCTTTGTTCTGCCGCTGATTTGGGGCATCGTGCAGAGTACACCGATCGCTACGATTCTGTAAGTAAGCTTGTTTGAAGGAGGTCATTGCGGTGACCTCCTGTCTTTAGTTAGAAAGGAAATTAGTATGAAACAGGTTTCGATTCTGGGATGTACCGGCTCGATTGGTACGCAGAGCCTTGATGTTTGCGAAAAAGCCAACTATCAGGTGCATACCCTCTGTGCTCATCGGAATATAACATTACTGGAACAGCAGGCGAGAAAGTTCTCTCCAAAGCGTGTTATCGTCACCGATGAGGCTGCGGCAGCTCAGCTGAAAATCAGCCTTGCTGACACCAATATTCCCGTTTTAAGCGGTTTTGATGCCCTGTTGGAAGCCGTACAGGACCCGTCTCAGGATGTGATCATCAACTCCTTGATGGGTGTTCTGGGTCTTTTGCCAACGGTAAAAGCACTGGAAGCGGGAAATATGGTGGCTTTGGCGAATAAAGAAACGCTGGTTGCCGGCGGTAAGCTGGTGACCAATCTGGCCAAAGAAAAAAACATGACTCTTGTTCCCATCGACAGTGAACATTCTGCCATATTCCAGTGCCTGCAGGGGAATCATAGAGAACAGGTGGAGAAGCTGATCATCACAGCGTCCGGCGGTCCATTCTTCGGAAAAACCCGCGAGGAACTGGTCGGTATTAAGAAGGAACAGGCGCTAAAGCACCCAAACTGGTCCATGGGAGCGAAGATCACCATCGATTCTTCTACGCTGGCAAACAAAGCATTGGAGTTCATTGAGGCCATGTGGCTCTTTGACATGCCGCCGGAGCAGATCGATGTGGTGGTGCATCGTCAAAGCATCATCCACTCTCTGGTGGAGTATGTGGATGGTTCTGTCATGGCGCAGCTGGGCGCACCGGATATGCGTGTGCCGATTCAGTATGCACTGACCTGGCCGGAGCGTATGCCTTCCCCGGCGAAAAAACTGAATCTGTTGTCCTGCCAGCCGCTGACCTTCCATAAACCGGATATGGAGACTTTCACCTGTCTGAAAGATGGCATTGCCGCTGCAAAAATGGGCGGACTGTATCCTTGTATTTTCAACGCAGCCAACGAGCAGGCTGTGGAATTGTTCCTGCAGGACAAAATCGCTTATCTGGATATCTTTAAGGCTGTTCACGAGTCCCTGAGTCACTTTACCAATGCCAGTGACTATTCCACTGTGGAAGATGTTTTGGCTCAGGATAAAGAAACCAGAGCCTTTGTACGTTCTCTGTTTGCACTGTAATTTTTTGAATTGGATGTGAGTAATCGAAATGAGTTTGTTTGTGACGATTCTTAGCGTGATCCTGATTTTTGGTTTTATTATCTTTATCCATGAGTTGGGACACTTTACCGTTGCGAAAGCCTGCGGAGCCCTTGTCCATGAGTTTTCTTTGGGTATGGGTCCTGCACTTTTGAAGAAGCAGTGGGGTGAAACCACGTATGCTCTTCGTCTGCTTCCGATTGGCGGCTTTGTAGCGGTCGAAGGCGAGGACGAGGACAGCGACAACGAGCGCGCCATCAATCGCAAGCCGGTTTGGCAGCGTATCCTCTTTGTTGGGGCAGGCGCCTTTATGAATGTGCTCTTCGGCTTCATTCTGATGGTGATCATCGTAGCAAATCAGGAGCTGGTGTCTACGACGACGATCGCACAGTTCCAGGAGGGAGCGACCAGCTCTCAGGTTTTACAGATCGGTGATGAAATTCTGGAGGTCAACGGTGCGCCGGTTCGTATTGGGAATGACATCGTCTTTGAATTCATCAGCGTTGGAAGCGAGCCTGTTGATTTGACCATTATTCGTGACGGAGAAACTATACTTCTGGAAGATGTTCCTTTTCCGATGCAAACCATCGACGGTATCACCATGGCAAGCATGGACTTTCTGGTTTACGGTCAGGAAAAGACTGTTTTCAGTACGCTGAAAGAAGCGTGGCACATGACCACCGGCGTGGTCAAACAGGTCTGGGATTCCTTCTTCAAGTTGGTGACCGGCCAGTATAAGATGCAGCAGCTCTCCGGCCCGGTGGGTGTCAGCAGCGCCATCGGTGAAGCAGCAAGCCTGGGCATGGAAAATCTACTGCTGATGGTGGCGTTTATCACCATCAACATCGGCGTGTTCAATCTGATCCCGCTGCCGGCATTGGACGGCGGACGCCTTTTCTTCCTTCTCATTGAAGCGGTAAGAGGCAAGCCGATCCCGGCGAAATACGAGGGCTTTATCCATGCGGCAGGTCTGTTCCTTCTGATGGGACTTATGCTCTTTGTGACTTTTAATGACGTAGTAAAACTTCTCTTTGCATAAAGGAGGCTCCCTATGAAACGACATTCTCTCCCAATCATGGCAGGCGGCGTACAGATCGGCGGCGGAGCTCCGGTCAGCATTCAGTCTATGCTCAGCACTCCTGCTGAGGACTTTGCAGCTTCTGCGGCGCAGGCAAAGCGTCTGGAGGCGGCAGGTTGTGAGATCATCCGTGCGGCGATTCCCAATATGGATGCTGTGGGCTTGATTCCTGTTTTGAAAGAAGCAGTTTCTGTACCGATCGTAGCAGATATTCACTTTGATTATCGTCTGGCGCTGGAATCTGTAGCAGCCGGAATTGATAAGATTCGCATCAATCCGGGCAATATCGGCGATGACAGCCGCGTAAAACAGGTGGTTGACGCTTGTAAAGCGAAGAATATTCCGATTCGTGTGGGTGTCAACAGCGGCTCTCTGGAAAAACATATTCTTGCGAAATACGGCGCACCAACAGCACAGGCTTTGGTAGACAGTGCACTGTATCATGTGCATCTGATTGAAAAATTTGATTACGACCAAATCGCCATTTCCATCAAATCCTCTGATGTGCCGACCATGATCGAAGCCTATCGTCTGGCGGCGAAGCAGTGCCCATACGCGCTCCATTTGGGCGTAACAGAGGCAGGAACCGCCCGCATGGGTCTGATCAAATCTGCGGTAGGTATCGGTTCGTTGCTTTGCGATGGTATCGGCGATACCATTCGTGTTTCTCTGACTGCCGACCCTGTTGAGGAGATCGCAGCAGCAAAGGATATCCTCAAGGCGATTGGTTTACGAAAAAATGGCGTCAACATTGTATCCTGTCCGACCTGTGGACGAACCAAAATCGACCTCATTGGTCTTGCCAATAAAGTAGAAGCAGCACTCAAAGATTGTGAGAAGCCGCTGACCGTTGCGGTCATGGGCTGTGCGGTCAACGGACCGGGTGAAGCCAGAGAAGCCGATATTGGCGTTGCCGGCGGCGATGGCTGTGCTCTGCTCTTCAAAAAAGGCGAAATTCTCCGCAAAGTACCGGAGGATCAGGTTCTGGAAGAGCTGCTGAAAGAAATCGAAATGATGTAGAGAAAATAATCGCCGGCTTGGTCGGCAAGGAGGGATGAGATGGCAACCCTGGAACAGGTGCTCGGGCGCTTTCTGCCTGAATTTACCGTCGATGCACTGCGGCAGTCCGATGTGCTGGAGCCGGTGTGCATGGACATGCAGAAGCGTGAAATCATTCTGAAATTATCACCGCCTGCGCTCATCAGCTGTAAGGAACGCAAGCGTGTTGAACAATATTTGAAGGAACAGTTCCGGCTGTCCCTTTGCTCCTTATTGCCGAAATACCGCCCGGAGCAATTCGAGCGAAGCTATATGGAAAGTATTTTCGAAGCAGTTCGAGACAAGGGCTATCCGGTCAACGGCTTTTTCAATGAATGCGAAACACTGGTGGACGGAGACCGCCTGCTCATTACCTTGAAGCACGGTGGCTCCAAATTCCTTGAGAATGCGGGCTGTATTGATGCGATCCGTCAGCAGATCGCCGAAGAATTCCAGCGTAGCTTTACCATTACGCTGGACGCTTCCGAAGCTTCCAAAGCGGAGGAACATGCGGAAAAAGGCTTGCAGGACTTTGTAAAATCTCTGCCGAAAGCAGAGGACAGGCCGAAAAAAGAAAAGAAAGCACCGGAAGAGAAGCGTCTTTCTTTCGACTGCCGAGATCTTCCGTTTATCGAGAATACGGCCATTCAAATCATGGGCAAGGACATCAAGGAGCATCCGATCTCCTTGAAGGATGTGACTCAGGAGAGCGGTCGCGTCACCGTTTGGGGCGACATTACCCGCAAGGAATCCATCACATCCCGCGACAAAAAGTGGGAAATCTATTCCATCGACATTACCGATTACGAAAGCTCCAATACCTTGAAGATCATCTGTGCTTCCGATAAAAAAGAAGCCATCGACGAGTTGAAATTGGGTAATACCCTCATTGTGCAGGGCGACGCGGCCTTCGATAAATACGAACACGACGTCACCATCACGCCGCGCAATATCATGCTGGTATCCAAAATGAAAAAGCGGGACGATGCACAGAAAAAGCGTGTGGAACTGCATTTACATACCAATATGTCCTCCATGGACGGTATGGCTTCCGTTACCGATTTGGTGAAACAGGCCCACGATTGGGGACATCCTGCCATCGCCATCACTGACCACGGCGTGTGTCAGAGCTTCCCCGATGCTATGTACCTGACCGATAAATGGGACGATTTCAAGGTCATTTACGGTGTCGAGGGCTACTATGTGGATGACATGATTTCCGCAGTCAAAGGTTCGGAAGAACGGGATTTCAGCGGAGAGTTCATCGTCTTCGACCTGGAGACCACGGGTCTTTCTGCGTCCAGCGAGCGCATCACGGAAATCGGTGCGGTACGCGTGAGGGACGGCAATGTGCTGGAATCCTTCAACACCTTTGTAAATCCGGAAAAGGCGATTCCTGCCAATATCACTGAGCTGACCGGCATCACCGATGCCATGGTCAAAGACGCACCGAAAGAGTGCGAAGCCATGGAGAAATTCCGCGAGTTTATTGGTGAGGATGCCATTCTGGTGGCACACAACGCGGATTTCGACTGCGGCTTCCTGCGGCAGGCATACCGCCGCTGCGGCATTGACTTTGACAATACCTATGTAGATACCGTAGCCATGGCGAGAGCCATGTTCCCGAATCTAAAAAATCATAAGCTGAATACAGTGGCAGAATATCTCAAATGCGGCGACTTCAATCATCACCGCGCCTGCGACGATGCCGCTGTTCTGGCGAAAATTTATATTAAAATGATGGAGCTGCTGCAGGCGGAAAAGAAAGCGTCCACTCTGCAGGAGATCAATACGGCGCTTGGCTCCGGCGACCCGACCAAGATGAAGCCGTACCACCAGATCATTCTGGTAAAGAACAACGTGGGTCTGAAAAACCTGTACAAGCTGGTTTCCATGTCCCACCTGAAATACTTCAAACGTCGCCCATTGATTCCGAAATCCCAGCTGATCAAGTATCGCGAGGGCTTGATTCTTGGTTCCGCCTGTGAGGCAGGTGAACTGTTCCGCGCCATTGTGGCAGGAAAGAGCTGGCGGGAATTGTGCGATATTGCGAAATTCTACGACTATCTGGAAGTGCAGCCGCTGGGAAACAACGAGTTCATGCTGCGCAACGGCACGGTCAAATCCATGAACGAACTCATCGAGTTCAATAAAACCATTGTAAAACTGGGTGATTATCTCCACATTCCGGTGGTTGCGACCGGCGACGTTCACTTCATGAAGAAAGAAGACGCCATCTTCCGTGCGATTCTGATGGCAGGACAGGGCTTTGAGGATGCCGATGATCAGGCTCCGCTGTATCTGCGTACTACTGATGAGATGCTGGCAGAGTTCAACTACCTGCCGCCGAAGAAAGCTTACGAGATCGTGGTAGAGAACACCAACCTCATCGCCGATTGGGTGGAACCGGTGCGTGCCTTCCCGAACGGAACATTCACTCCGACCATCGACGGCGCCGAGGAGGAACTGAAAGAGATCTGCTGGCGCAATGCCAAAGAGATGTTTGGTGATCCGGTACCGGAGATCGTTTCTGCCCGTTTGAGCAAAGAGCTGGATTCTATTATCAAACATGGCTTTGCGGTGCTTTACATCATCGCACAAAAGTTGGTTAAAAAATCAGTAGACAACGGCTACAAAGTAGGCTCCCGAGGTTCCGTAGGTTCCTCTTTTGTTGCCATTATGGCGGGAATCTCTGAGGTAAATCCGCTGGTTCCGCACTATGTGTGTCCAAAATGCAAGTACAGCGAGTTTATCACCGATGGTTCTGTTGGTTCCGGCTTCGACCTTCCGCCGAAGGACTGCCCGCACTGCGGCATTCCGATGAAACGAGACGGTCACGACATCCCATTCGAGACCTTCCTTGGCTTCCATGGTGACAAATCTCCGGATATCGACCTGAACTTCTCCGGTGAATATCAGGCACACGCTCATAAATATACCGAGGAGCTTTTCGGCAGCAGCCATGTGTTCAAAGCAGGAACCATCGGCGCAGTTGCGGATAAAACAGCCTATGGTTATGTAAAAAAATATCTGGATGAGCGCGGAAAAGTATTCCACAAAGCGGAGGAGAATCGCCTTGCCATCGGCTGCACCGGCGTCAAACGAACCACCTCTCAGCATCCGGGCGGCATGGTCGTTGTGCCAAGCAACTACGATGTCTATGACTTCACTCCCGTTCAGCATCCGGCGGACGATATCCATTCTGATATCGTCACCACACATTACGACTTTAACTCCCTTCATGATACCATCCTGAAGCTGGATATTCTGGGACACGATGTTCCGACCCTCTACAAGCATCTGGAAGACTTGACAGGCATTGATGCCAACGACGCGGATACCTCCGACCCGTTGATCTATAGTCTTTTCACTTCTCCTGAGGCTCTGGGGGTGACAGCAGAAGATATCATGTGCGAAACAGGCACATTGGGTATCCCGGAAATGGGTACGCCTTTCGTACGGCAGATGCTCATGGACTGTAAACCGACCAAATTCTCCGACCTGCTGCAGATCTCCGGTTTGTCCCACGGTACGGACGTTTGGCTGGGCAACGCGCAGGAACTGATCAAAAACGGCACCTGTACCATTTCCGAAGTTATCGGTACCCGTGACAGTATCATGACCTATCTGATTTATCACGGTGTGGATTCTTCCATGTCCTTCAAGATCATGGAGATCGTTCGTAAGGGTAAAGCGCCGAAACTTCTGACCCAGGAACATATCGACGAGATGAAAGCCCACGATGTTCCGCAGTGGTACATCGACAGCTGCTTCAAAATCAAGTACATGTTCCCGAAAGCCCATGCTGCCGCTTACGTTATTGCAGCGATTCGTCTGTGCTGGTATAAGATCCACCATCCGCTGGCTTACTATGCGGCTATGTTTACAGTGCGCGGTGATGACTTCGACGCGCAGACCGTCATGATGGGTAAGGATATGGTTCTGTTCCGCATGAAGGAACTGAAAGCCAAGGGCATGGACATGACAGACAAGGAGGATAAGCAGTTTGTAGCTCTGCAGACCGCCTACGAAATGCTGCAGCGCGGCTTTGAGTTCCTGCCTGTCGATTTGTACAAGTCCGATGCGACCCGTTATCGCATTGAGGACGGAAAGATCCGTCTGCCTTTCGTATCTCTGCGCGGCGTCGGCGAAAACGCAGCGAAAACCATCTATGCCGCTGCTCAGCAGGGTGAGTGCATCTCTCAGGATGAGCTGGTAGGCCGCGGTGTCGGCAAATCCATCGTGCAAATGCTGAAAGAATGCGGCGCGCTGGGCGACCTGCCTGAAAGCAGTCAGATGACATTGTTCTAAAACAAAGAAAAGCCACCTCGAAAGAGGTGGCTTTCGTGCGTTTATTGAACTTTGTCAAAGTGGATCCAGCAGACTGCGTCGGTGGAGAGGCGCATGGACAAGCTGCCATCTGCGTTGAAGTTGGCGCGGAAGGTGCGGGTGTCTTCTGCTTCAAAGGCGACAAATTTGCTGTCACTGATGCGGGTAAATTCCTGATCCATCAGACCATATTTCAGGCGCAGGTGAGCACTTTCGTAGGTGAAGGTCAGCACACCGTAGCCGGGATTGTAGAAGCTGCCGCAGAAGCGCTGAGCATCTTCCTCGGAAAGCGGAAGATCAGCAGTTTCTTCTTCATTGTAATCAGGACCAAGCTTCACAGAGCGGGCATAGGCGTCGATAAGGAAGGAATAATCCTCCTGCACATCGTCCAGCAGCAGGTCACGAAGCAGATAGCTGAGACAGCTGTAAGCCGGAGTTGGTTCGGTGTTGACGGAGAGGGCATAAGCGGCGTTCAGTTCCGGGAAGAAGCCCACCATGGAGTTGAAACCATTGGTGGAACCGGAATGATAAGCCACAAGCTGTCCCTTGTAAGAGGCAGTCTGCCAGGCAAGGGCGTAGCTGCGCTGCAACTCTTCCGGATGGGCACTGCGTCCGGGGATCACAACGTTTGCTTTGATCAGTTCGTTGAAGCCCTGTTCGCTGATGATGCGCTTGCCATTGAGTTCGCCCTTGTTGCAGAGCATATAGAGCCACTGTTCCAAGCTGTCGGCATTGGTATATACGCCGCCGCAAGGGTTGCTGGCCTGTCCCTGAACCTCAGGAACGCGGTAGAGCTGGCCGTCCTTCTGTCCATAAGGCAGAGCCGCATTGAGAGAGAAAATATCACAGTGACCGCGGTAGTACAGATCCATGCCGAGAGGTTCACCGATGCGTTCGGTCAGCAGTTCTTCCCATGTTTTGCCGCTGAGACGCTCACAGAGATGACCGAGAGCCACATACATCTGATTCTGGTAGCTGTATTTTTCACGGAAGCCGAAAGCAGGAGGGAAGTGCGCGATGCGTTTTACCAGATCAGCGCGGTCCTCGCGGACATAAGTGCGCATGACATCGTGACGGCAGAGACCGGTGCGATGGCAGGCCATATCGCGGGGAGTCACATGCTCTTCTGCGTATTTGTCTATCATACGGAAGTCCAGCATCAGTTCCTTGACAGGGGTATCCCATGTCATCTTGCCTTCATCACAGAGCTGTCCTGCTACCATAGTTGTGAAAGCCTTGCTGCAGGAAGCGATCTGGAAGAGAGTCTTTGCATCGACCGGACGCTTCTGCTCCACATCGGCATCACCAAAGCAGTGCTTGAGAATACATTTGCCATCCTTGACAGCGACGAGAATACCGCCGGCAAGTCCATAGCGATCCCGAACCTGAGCGATGGTTTTGTTGATGATCTGTTCCATGAAATCAGAACCTTTCTTTCTGAATTTGTTTGCTGACTTCATTATAGTACAAGCAGCGGGGACTTGCAAGAAATACGCTCTTTTTCTTGTTTTCACAGACAGAATGTGCTATACTGAATTATTATGTGGAATTGCGCCATTTTTTAAGGCAGAGCCACAAGAAGAGGTGCAAAACATGATTATTTTGGGAATCGACCCCGGCTATGCCATCGTGGGCTGGGGAGTTTTGGAATACACGAGAGGACAGTTTCGGGTTCTGGGATACGGTGCCATCACGACGCCGGCCGGTATGCCTTTTGAGAAGCGACTGGAGATCATCTACAAGGACATGTGCACGGTCATCGGTAAGTATCGTCCGGAAGCGCTGTCCATCGAGAAACTGTTCTTTACCAACAACAAAACCACCGGTATTGATGTAGCGCAGGCGAGAGGCGTGATCCTTCTTGCAGCGACCATGTCCGGTGTTTCTATCAATGAGTACACCCCACCGCAGGTGAAGCAGGCGGTGGTCGGTTACGGCAAAGCGGAGAAAAAACAGGTCATGGAGATGACCCGTGTTCTGCTGAAACTTCGTGAAGTGCCGAAACCGGACGATACTGCTGACGCATTGGCTTTGGCTGTCTGCCACGCCCATTGCTCCGGTTCGTCTTTGCAGAAGAGTATTTTGGAAAAGTACAAACTGCTTCAGAAATAGCAAGGAAAGGACGATCGATCCATGATTTACAGCGTTCGAGGAAAGTTGATCCACAGCTCCACTAACGAAGCGGTAGTGGAGTGCGCCGGTGTGGGCTATCATTGCTATACCACCCTGTCAACACTGAATCAGCTGCCTGCCTTGGGCAGTGAGGTACTGCTGTACACCGTTCTGCACGTCAAAGAGGACGGAGTGACCCTTTACGGTTTCTCCACCATGGCAGAAAAGAATTGCTTCCAGCTGCTGACTTCCGTGTCCGGTATCGGACCAAAGGGCGGCTTGGCGATTTTGTCCATGATGACCCCGGATCAAGTAGCGCTCAGCATCATTTCCGGCGATCATAAGAGCCTGACCAAGGCTCCGGGCATCGGACCGAAAACTGCCCAGCGCGTTGTACTGGAGCTGAAAGATAAAATGAAAACTGCCGGTTTCTCCGACGAAGCCGTTACCGTTGCCGATACCATGCAGCATAGCGTGGGCGGCGGCAATCTCAGTGAAGCAATGGCTGCTCTGCTGGCGCTGGGTTACTCTCAGAGCGAAGCGGCGCAGGCTGTGGCCGGCTGCAAAGACGAAGACCCTGTGGATGCTATCATCAAGCAGGCTCTGAAGAAGCTGTCCGGCAGCAAGTGGTAGGAAGGAGTGACTGACATGCTGGAAGAAAAAGAATTGGACTTTGAAAACCGAATGGTCACCCCGGAATACACCCCCGGCGATTCCGACATGGAGGGCTCTCTCCGACCAAAAACTCTGGCTGAATACATCGGTCAGGAGAAGGTCAAAGAAAACATGGCCATTTACATGAAATCTGCGAAAATGCGCGGTGAGGCATTGGACCATATCCTGCTCTACGGCCCTCCGGGTCTCGGTAAAACGACCCTGGCAGGTATTGTTGCCAATGAAATGGGCGTGAATCTTCGCGTGACCTCCGGTCCTGCGATTGAGAAACCGGGCGACTTGGCGGCGCTGCTGACCAATCTGGCGCCGGGCGATATTCTCTTTATCGACGAGATCCACCGTTTGTCCCGTTCTGTAGAAGAAATTCTCTACCCGGCGATGGAGGACTTTGCTCTGGATATTATCATCGGCAAAGGTCCGTCCGCACGTTCTATCCGCATTGATCTTCCGAAATTTACCCTCATTGGCGCAACTACCCGTGCCGGTCAGATGACGGCGCCGCTGCGCGATCGTTTCGGTATGATTCTTCGTCTGGAGCTGTATAAACCGGAAGAACTGGCAAAGATCATCAAGCGTTCTGCCAGCATTCTGGATGCTGACTGCGAGGAAAGCGGTGCTCTGGAACTGGCGAGAAGAAGCCGCGGTACTCCACGTATTGCCAATCGCCTGCTGAAGCGAGCAAGAGACTTTGCTCTGGTCATGGGAGACGGCGTTATCACAGAAGAAATCGTTGATATTGCATTGGAGCGTATGGAGATCGACCGACTGGGTCTGGACTCCAACGACCGCCGTATCATGGAGACCATCATCCGCAACTACAACGGCGGACCGGTTGGTGTAGATACGTTGGCAGCCGCAGTGGGCGAGGAAACGGTCACCATCGAGGACGTTTGCGAGCCGTATCTGATGCAGTTGGGCTTCCTGGTGCGTACTCCGCGCGGCCGCTGTGTTACCGGTATGGCTTACGACCATCTGGGCCTGAAACGCCCGAAAGAGCTGGTTTCTGCAGTGGAAGAAACCGAGCAGCTGAGTCTGTTGGATTAAAAAGAAAAACTTATAATATGTTATAGAAGATAAATATGAAAGGCAGGGATCAATATGGGCAGAATTTTCGGCACTGACGGTGCCAGAGGTGTTGCCAATACCGAGATCAGCTGTACCCTGGCAATGGATATTGCCAGAGCGGCTGCAATGGTTGTTTCTCAGAAGAAACATAAGGAGCACCCGACTTTCCTTGTGGGTTCCGATACAAGAATTTCCCGCCACATGCTGATCGGCGCAATTTCCGCCGGTCTGTGCTCCGTAGGTGCAAACGTGATCACACTGGGTGTGGTTCCGACTCCGGCAGTGGCTTACTTAGTAAAAGAAATGGGAGCAGACGGAGCAGTGATGCTGTCTGCATCTCATAACTCCTTCGAGTTCAACGGCATCAAAATCTTCGGTTCTGACGGCTTTAAGCTGACCGATGAGGAAGAATTCGCCATTGAAGAAATCGTTCTCGACCATGTGCTTCCGTTCGACGTCAAGTGGAATGACCACATCGGAACGATCACCGAGGATTTTGAAGCGGTCAACAAATACATTGACCATATCGTTGCTACCGTTGGTGGAGTAGACCTTTCCGGCATGAAGGTGCTGGTGGACTGCGCAAACGGTTCCGCGTCTGCAACCGCGGCAAAAATGTTTGAAAAGCTCCATGCCGACGTGGATATCATCAACGCAGAACCAAACGGTATCAACATCAATGATAACTGCGGTTCCACTCATATCAAGGAACTGGGTCGACAGGTCAAAGAAGGCTCCTATGATCTGGGCGTTGCTTTCGATGGTGACGCAGACCGCTGTCTTGCGGTGGACTGCGACGGAAATCTGGTGGACGGCGACCAGTTGATCGCTATGTTTGCCCTGTTCCTGAGAGAGCGCGGCGAACTGCCGAATAATTGTGCTGTTGTGACCGTAATGAGCAACATGGGCTTCTTCCAGTTCTGCAAGGAAAACGATATCAAAGCGGAAATCACAAAAGTTGGCGACCGCTATGTTCTGGAAAATATGCGTGAACACGGCTACCGCATCGGCGGCGAGCAGAGCGGACATATTATTTTCCAGCAGCATATGACCACTGGTGACGGTCAGCTGACTGCCGTACAGCTGCTGAACCTGCTGAAAGTGAAGAACTTGTCTCTGAAAGAAGCAGCTTCCGTGATGCAGGTTTATCCACAGGTTCTGGTCAATGTCCGCGCAGACAAGGAAATGAAAAAACGCCTCAACGTAGATGAAGGCGTACAGAAAGAACTGAAAAAATGGGAGCAGATTCTGGGTGACAACGGTCGTATCCTGCTTCGTCCGTCCGGTACAGAACCGCTGATTCGCGTTATGGTGGAAGGCAAGGACGAAAGCCTCATCAACGACGCAGCGAATGCCATCGCACAGTCTATCACGGAAAGGTTGGCTTACTAAATGAGAGTTGCAAATAATTGGAAAGATTTCGAAGTCATTGATACCACCTCCGGTGAAAAGCTGGAGCGCTGGGGCGATGTGATCCTGGCTCGCCCTGACCCGCAGATCATCTGGAACACCCCAAAGGGTGCCGAATGGAAGCAGGCAAATGCCCGTTATCAGCGTTCTTCTTCCGGCGGTGGCCAGTGGGATAATCGTTCTATGAACAAAGATCAGTGGCACATCAATTATGGTCCGCTGACCTTCAAGATCAGCCCGACCAACTTCAAACATACCGGTCTCTTCCCGGAACAGGCGGTCAACTGGGACTTTATGGCGGATAAGATCCGCAATGCAGGCCGCCCGATCAGCGTTCTGAATCTCTTCGCTTACACCGGCGGCGCTACCATTGCCTGTGCAGAAGCCGGTGCAAAAGTTTGCCATGTTGATGCATCCAAAGGCATGGTTTCCTGGGCGAAAGAGAATGCACAGCTGTCCGGTCTGGCAGACAAACCGATCCGCTGGATCGTGGATGACTGTAAAAAATTCGTAGAGCGTGAAATCCGTCGCGGCAACAAGTACGATGCTATCGTTATGGACCCACCGTCCTACGGCAGAGGCCCGGGCGGCGAAGTGTGGAAGCTGGAAGAAGCAGTTTACCCGCTGGTTGAGCTTTGCTCTCAGGTGCTCAGCGATAAGCCGCTCTTCTTCCTGCTGAACTCCTACACCACCGGTCTGTCTCCGTCTGTTATGGAGTACATCATTGGTGTCACCGTCGGTAAAAAATATAAGGGCAAGCTGTCTTCCTCCGAAATCGGTCTGCCTGTTACCAAAACCGGCTTTGTTCTTCCATGTGGTTCTACTGCCATGTGGGAGGAGAAATAGGGAAAAGGAGAAGCAAAATGTTCAGTATTATTTGTCTGATTATCGGTGCAATGTGCCTGTATGTGGGCATCAGTGCACTGCGTATCCACTCCAAAAATAAAAAGCGTGACTTTGTGGAAACACAGGGTACCGTGGCAGAACTGACCGAACGTGAGAGCAAGATCGGTATGATCCCGATTCAGGTTCTCCACTATGATGTGGATAACGTGGGCTACAAAGTAGAAGCCAGCATCAAAAAGATGCAGCTGGAAGTGGGCGATATGGTGGAACTGCTGGTGGACCGTGAAGATCCGGAATATGTTCTGGTCAACGACGGCAGCAAAGAGAAACCGATGATGACCGGCACCATTCTGACCGTTGTTGGTCTTGCCTTGAGTATTGTGGGCCTGTTTATCGCGTAAAGTTCAAAGTTTATCTATTTTATTTGACCCTGAATTATTCTATACTTGTACTGGCTGCAGGAGAAATCCTGCAGCGGGTACTGTTTCGTGCTTCCATCTGACGGGAGCAGGCAAGAGTACCCGCAGCAAGAAGTTTCAGAAAGGTGGTTTTTTCAAACCATGAGTGATTTTATCGAAGCAAGAGGCATCAGCTTCAGCTATGCCATGGACGACGATCCGAATCCTATTCGCGTATTTGAGGATCTGGATCTGAAAATCAAAGAGGGCGAAATGGTTGCGATTCTGGGACACAACGGTTCCGGCAAAAGCACCCTTGCCAAACATTTTAATGCAATTTTGATGCCGGACGAGGGTATGATCACCGTCAACGGCATGGATACCCGCAACGGCGACCTGCTCTATGACATTCGTCAGGAGGTGGGCATGGTCTTCCAGAATCCGGACAACCAAATCGTTGCCACTGTAGTGGAAGAGGATGTTGCTTTCGGTCTGGAGAATATCGGTGTTCCACCGGCAGAAATCCGTACCCGTGTGGATGATGCGCTGGAACGTGTTGGCATCAGCGAATATAAAGCGCACGCACCGCATCGTCTTTCCGGAGGTCAGAAGCAGCGTGTTGCTATTGCGGGAATCATTGCCATGCGACCACGCTGCATTGTATTGGATGAGCCGACTGCAATGCTGGATCCGGCAGGACGCCGTGAGGTAATGAAGACCATTCTTGATTTGAATAAAAATCACGGTATTACCATTGTCATTATCACTCACTATATGGACGAAGCAGCTCAGTGCGACCGTGTTGTTGTTATGGATTCCGGCTCTATTTTGATCGATTCTACACCGGAAGATGTGTTCTCCCATGTGAGAATGCTGAAAAGTGTTGGTCTGGATGTGCCGCAGGCGACAGAAATCTGCTATGAGCTGAACAAGGCAGGCTACACCATGCCGACGGAAGTTTTGTCTGTAAAGAATTGCGCCGACGAGCTGCAGAAGCTGATCGAGCGTACCTATGCCGCTAAGCGCAAAGCAGCCAAACTGGGCAGCAAAAATAAATAAGGAAGGAGTGCCCTGACATGGCAATCATCAAAACAGAAAATTTGAGCCACATCTATTCGGAAGGAACTCCTTTCGTGAAAACAGCCATCGATAACATCAATCTGGAGATCGAAGAAGGGGAGATGGTGGGTGTCATCGGCCATACCGGTTCCGGTAAATCCACATTGATCCAGCATTTCAACGGTCTTCTGCAGCCGACTTCCGGTAAAATCTACATCGACGGGGAAGATATGTGGGCGGATAAAGCAAAACTCCGCGACATTCGCTTCAAAGTCGGTCTGGTGTTCCAGTATCCGGAGTATCAGCTCTTCGAAGAGACCTGCTATAAAGACATCGCTTTTGGACCGAAAAACATGGGCCTTTCTGAGGAAGAGGTCGATAAGCGTGTTCGTGAAGCAGCAGCCTTTGTTAATCTGAGCGAAGAACAGCTGATGAAATCTCCGTTTGAGCTTTCCGGCGGTCAGAAACGCCGCGTGGCTATCGCCGGCGTGCTGGCGATGAAGCCAAAGGTATTGATTCTGGATGAGCCAACAGCAGGTTTGGATCCAAAAGGTCGTGACCGCATTCTCGGTCAGATCAAGGAGTATCATCAGGAGGAAGGCAATACCGTCCTCATCGTTTCCCACAGCATGGAAGACGTTGCGAAATTTGCAAAAAAAGTTCTGGTTATGAATCGCTCCAAGGTGTTTATGTATGACACCGTTGATGCTGTTTTTGCCAGAGCAAAAGAAATTGCGGAGATCGGTCTTGCGGTTCCGCAGATCACACAGATCTTTGCCGAGCTGAAAAAACGCGGCTACGACGTGAATCCAAATGTTTATACCATTGAGGCGGCGAAAGCAGAGCTGATCCGTCTGCTGGAGGAAGGAGGGGATATCCGTGCTTAAAGACATTACCATTGGTCAGTTTTTCCCCGGTGACTCCTTTATCCACAAGATGGATCCCCGCATGAAGATCATTGCGACCCTGTTGTATATCATCATGCTTTTCGTGGCCAGCCACCCGCTGAGCCTTATTGTAGGAATCCTGCTGCTGGTGCTGCTGTATCAGGTGTCCGGCATTCCTCTGAAAATGGTGACAAAAAGTTTGAAGCCGGTGGTTCCGGTCATTCTCTTCACTTCTGTATTGAATATCTTCTTTGTCAGCGGTGAAGCCCTGTTCAAATTCTTCTTTATCACTATTACAAAAGAGGGTCTGACTCTGGCGATCCTCATGTCTCTGCGTATTCTCTGCCTCATCGCAGGCAGCTCTCTGCTGACCTACACCACTTCTCCGATCGAGCTGACCGACGCCATCGAGCGCCTGCTGAACCCGTTGAAGAAGTTCAAGGTTCCTGTTCATGAACTGTCTATGATGATGACCATCGCTCTGCGTTTTATTCCGACTCTTATTGAAGAGACCGATAAAATCATCAACGCGCAGAAGGCAAGAGGCGCCGACATGGAAAGCGGCGGTCTGATGCAGCGCGCAAAAGCACTGGTTCCGATTCTGATCCCGCTGTTCGTCAGCTCCTTCCGCCGCGCCGACGAGTTGGCGATGGCTATGGAATGCCGCTGCTACCGCGGCGGTGACGGCAGAACCCGCATGAAACAGCTGAAATACGGTCATCGTGACTGGATCGCATTGGCTGTTATGGTTCTGTGTATTGCAGCTGTTCTGCTGCTGAACCATATCCTCGGATAGGTGAGATCATGCGCAATTTATTATTGACTATTTCGTATCTTGGCACTCGCTATCATGGATTTCAGGTGCAGGACAATGCCATTACTGTGGCACAGGTTCTGCAGGATGCCATGGAAAGTGTTATGGGCAGCCGCGATGACATCAAGGGCTGTTCCCGCACCGACAGCGGCGTTCATGCAGAGGAATTCTGTGTCAGCGTGAAAACGGAGTGCCGTATTCCCTGTGAAAATCTGGTGAAGGCGTTGAATGTAAAACTGCCGCCGGATGTAGCAGTGAAAGCCTGCCGTGAAGTGCCGGAGGATTTCCATGCGCGCTACAACAGCAGAGGAAAGCGTTATGAGTATCGTATTCATAATGCCGCCTACAAGGATGCTTTCCACTACAAATCCGTGCTGGAACACGCCTACCCGCTGGATGAGGCTTTGTTGAATAACGAAGCCAAGGACTTCATCGGAACCCACGATTTTTCCGCTTTTTGCGCGGCAAAAACGTCGGTGAAGGACATGGTCCGTACCATTTATGACTGTGGCGTGTATCGTGAAGGGGAGCAGGTCACCTTCTATGTGGAGGGAGACGGCTTCCTGTATAACATGGTGCGCATCATGGTCGGTACACTGCTGGGAATCTCTGCCGGCAGTATTCCGCAGGGAAGCATTCCCGCAATCATTGAAAGTAAAAATCGTTCCAGAGCAGGAGCAACGGCTCCTGCATGGGGCTTGTACCTTTGCAAGGTATTCTACGATGAGAATGATTTGATTCTCAAATAAAACCCGAGGAGGCAGAAACATGGCTGAAATCACGAATTTGAGTGACGTGCGCCGTAAAAGAGAAAAGAAACGCAGCCGACGGGGCTTTGCGCTGATTTTGCTGATTCTGGCGCTGACAGTCATTTTGTCTCTGCTGTTTTCCAGCCGCAGTGAGTATGGATTGTCGTCCTTTATGGACTTGTTCCAGAGCGGTAACGGCTATCCGATTGAAGCGCCCGGCGGAAAGTCCAAGGGTATGTATAATTTGGACGGTCTGCTGTGCATCAGCAGTGACACAGACCTGATGATGTACAATTCCAAAGGCGCAGAGACCTTCAGCGTCAAGCATCAGATGGCTGACCCGCAGGTCAGTGTCAATGGCAATATGCTGCTGATGTTCGACCAAGGCGCCAAATCCTATGCATTGTATCAGAACAATGTTCCTGTTGCCGACGGGGAAACCGACTATGTGATCTATACCGGTGCGGCTTCCGCGAAGGGCACGTTTGCACTGGCTACCCGCAGCGAGGATTACCTCTCGCAGGTGAGTGTTTTCGACCGAAACAAAGCAGTAAAATATACCTGGAACTATTCAGATAAAATCGTGACTTGTGTAGCTTTGTCCCCAAGCGGAAACAAGCTGGCGGTCAGCGGTCTGTACACTGAGGATGGTACGATCAAATCTCAGCTTTTGCTGTATAACAACGGAGAACTGGTGGATAGCCGCGACTTCGACGATGCGGTGCTCTGCTCTCTTGTTTTCGTGGGAGAAAGTGAGATCCGCGGCGTCAGCGATCAGGGAGCTTTCCTGATTTCCGACAAGGGCAAGCTGATGGGCGAATACGACTACAAGGCACAACCACTGGCGGCTTTCTATAATTCTACCGAGGCGACGGTTTTGCTGCTGGGTGACTATCGCCAGACAGGCGGTTATGAAGTTGTATCTCTCAAAAACGACATCAACCGTCAGAGTTCCACGTTCATCAAGGGTAATATTCATGTACTGAAAGCCGATGCCAACAATGCCTATATTTTAGCGGGTAGCAATTACTATCAGATCGATCTGCACAGCGGGGAACATCTGGTAGAGGAAGAAGCTGAGTACATTTACGACCTGCAGCCGATCGGTAAAGGCGTCTTTGCCATCACCAACGAGGAGATCGTCCGCATGGAACAGATTGAAGCGGAGGATCGAGAAGGCACAGGTTCTGTTGTTCCGGAACAGAACAAGCAGGAAGAAGAGCAGGAAGACTGGAAAACTCCGGAAGAAACTCCTTCTGAACTTCCGGAAGAAGTTCCTGCAGAAACACCGGACGAGGAAGAAGCTGTCCAGCCGGAAGAAGTTCTTCCGCAGACGGGAACTGCTCCAAGTGAACCGGGCTTGTAAGAATAATCATGGGTCGGGGTGCGATACCATATCGCACCCTCGCCCTTTGTCTGAAATTTTGAGTAAGAGTTGATTCTATGGAATTTTTAATGTTAATTATTTACGATGTCATTGCAGTGGCAATTCTGCTGATTTCTATTAACAGCTGTGCGAAAACAGGTTTTGCGCAGACCATTACGAGCATCATCGGACGCATCGCGTCCTTTTTCGGAGCATTGTTTATCGGTAAGGTAAGCTCACAGCTGATTTATACGATTTTCCTGGAAAAACGTTTGATGCGTTTTCTTCAGGAAGTGGTTGGAGATAATCTCAGCTCCAGCGATATTATGGAGAGCATCAGTGAAGCGGCGGATGCTCTGCCAACATTTATGGCGAACTTCTATGGTTTGACGGGCAATGGTCTGGAGGATGCAATCGGAGATACAGTGGTCGGAGCGGTGCGTGCTTTGGAGCAGCAGATCGTAGAACCGGCAGTGACCGGTTTCCTGCACATTGTGATCTTCCTCATTACCTTTGTGGTGCTGAGCTTTTTAGCAAAGCGTTTCTCCGAAGCAGTAGGTTTCGTGTTCAAGCTGCCTGTCATCAAAACATTGGATCGCTTTGCAGGTGGTTTACTGGGCTTTGTACAGGGCGGTATCAACCTGTACCTGATCGCATTGGTTCTGCGTTTTGTGCTGTATTTCCTTAGCGACCCGCCGGCATTGTTCAATGAAGGACTTATTATGGACACTCTGATCTGGAGTCGTGTATATGAGTTCAATCCTTTTGAATTTCTGAAATAGGGGAGAAATCTTCACAGCCTGTTCATGAATATGTGCTACCATAAGCTTGCAAATAATTTTAATTTTTATAGATTTTTTGATTAGGAGAGCAATATGAATCCAAATATGATGTGTTCTCGCTGTAAAAAGCGAATGGCAGTGGTCTTTATCGGCCACGAAGAAAACGGTAAGGTAATCAACGAAGGCCTGTGCATTCAGTGCGCCAAAGAGCTGGGCATCCCGCAGGTCAGCAAAATGCTGGATCAGCTGGGTATCGGCGATGATGAACTGGAAAGCATGAACCAGCAGATGATGTCCTTCGCCGAAGCAATGGACGCCGATTTTGAAGAAATGGGCGATGATTTTGAAATGGGCGGTGCGCAGGAACTGCCGGCTTTGCAGAATTTCTTCCAGAATCTGATGAACCCGCAGGCAAAAAACAGCGCTGATAATGAACAGGAAGCTCCTGCGGACAACAGTGAAAAAGAAGCTTATCAGAATAAAAAAGCCAAGGACAAAGACAAGAAAAAATATAAATTCCTGGATGCACACTGTGAAAATCTCTGCCTGAAAGCACGAGAAGGCCGTATCGATAATATCATCGGCCGTGAACGTGAGATCGAGCGCGTGATGCAGATCCTCAACCGCCGCAGCAAAAACAACCCTTGCCTCATCGGTGAACCGGGCGTCGGTAAAACCGCCGTTGCAGAAGGTATCGCTCTGCGTCTGGCAGCAGGGGAAGTTCCTGCGATGCTGCTGGGCAAAGAATTGTTCCTGCTGGACCTGACTTCTCTGGTGGCAGGTACTCAGTTCCGCGGACAGTTCGAGAGCCGTGTGAAAGGTCTGCTGGAGGACATCAAACGCCGCGGCAATGTCATTCTCTTTATCGATGAAGTACACTCTCTGGTAGGTGCGGGCGACGCAGAAGGCAGCATGAACGCTGCAAATATTCTGAAACCTGCTCTGTCCCGCGGTGAGGTGCAGGTCATCGGTGCAACTACTTTTGACGAATATCGTAAGCACATTGAAAAAGATGCCGCGCTGGAACGCCGATTCCAGCCTGTTACTGTGGATGAGCCGACCATCGCCGACTCCATCGACATTATGCTTGGCATCAAGAAGTACTACGAGGACTTCCATCGCGTGCAGGTCATCGATGCGATTGCGAGAAAATCCGTCCTGCTGGCACAGCGCTACATCAACGACCGCTTCCTGCCGGACAAAGCCATCGACCTGCTGGACGAAGCCTGCTCCTGCGCTTCTCTGAAAAATACAGAGCTGAACGAGTACGAAAAGCTCCGTGAAGATCTGGAATTCTGCCAGCTGTTGGTGGAAGAAGAGGAACAGAAAACCGAGAATATCGACTACGAAGCACTGGCTGAAAATAAATCCAAGATCATGCAGCTGACCTCGAAACTGGAAGAGCTGGAGCCAAAGGCTCTGGGTATGGCAGTGACCGAGGAAGATCTGGCGAAAGTGATCGAGTTGTGGACCGGCATTCCTGCCAGCAAGATTCGCGAAAGCGAACTGCAGCGTGTAGCCGGTCTGGAAGATGCCCTGAAACGCCGCATTATCGGTCAGGACGAGGCCGTGGAGCTGGTTGCCAAAGCAGTCAAACGCTCCCGCGTACAGATCAGCAAGAAACGTCGTCCTGCTTCTTTCATTTTTGTTGGTCCAACCGGTGTGGGTAAAACCGAACTGGTTAAAGTCCTGTCCGAAGAGCTCTTTGATGCAACCAACCCGCTGATTCGTCTGGATATGAGTGAATTCATGGAGAAACATTCCGTGGCTCGTATTATCGGTGCGCCTCCGGGCTATGTGGGCTACGATGAAGCCGGTCAGCTGACGGAAAAAGTTCGCCGCAGACCATATTCCGTAGTGCTCTTCGATGAGATCGAAAAAGCACATCCTGATGTCATGAACATCCTGCTGCAGATTCTTGACGAAGGTAAAATTGCAGACGCACAGGGCAGAAATGTGTCCTTTGAAAGCTGCGTTATCATCATGACCTCCAACGCCGGTAGTGAAGTGGGTTCTGCTTCTCTGGGCTTTGGCAAAACCGAAGGTGACATCGCAAGAGACAAAGCAATGAAATCCCTCAGTCAGTTCCTGCGTCCGGAATTCCTCGGTCGTGTGGATGAAATTGTAGTATTCGATCCGCTGACCAAGGAATCCTTCGAGAAAATCGCGGCTCTGATGCTGGACGAACTGAAAGAACCTCTGGCTGACAAAGGCATTCGTTTCGATTACGAAGACTCTGCGTTGGCACTCATTGCCGACAAAGCCTTCGGCAATAAAGGCGGTGCCCGTGATCTGCGTAAAGTGATCCGTCAGAATGTGGAGGACCCACTCTGCACTCTCTTGGTGGATCAGCTGGATGCAGCACCGACCGTCGTTCGTGTCAGCGGCGCAGACGGCGAGATCAAACTTCTGACCATGTAAGGGGAGAAGACGATGCTTCTGATCAATGCAAAAATTATGACGATGGAAGACGCGGTTATCGACTGCGGCTATATCCAAATCAAAGACGATAAAATCATTGCAGTCGGTGACATGAGTTCTGCTCCGCAGGATGACAATGTGCTGGATCTGCAAGGAAAAATGGTTTATCCGGGCTTTATCGACGCTCACTGTCACATGGGTATGGCAGAAGAGGGTCTGGACTTCGAGGGTGATGATCTCAACGAAATGACAGACCCGGTCAGCCCTCATCTGCGTGGACTTGATGCCATCAATCCGGTGAATCAGAGCTTCCCGGAAGCAGTAGATGCAGGTGTTACCACAGTAGTGACCGGTCCCGGTTCTGCCAATGCCATTTCCGGCCAGTTCTGCGCCATCAAAACTTACGGAAAACGTGTGGACAAGATGGTTCTGCGCGAACCTGTGGCAATGAAATTTGCTCTGGGTGAGAACCCGAAAAAAGTTTACAACGATAAATCCGAGACTCCAATGACTCGCATGGCAACCGCAGCGCTGATCCGTGAGGAGCTGAGCAAGGCGAAGCGCTATCTGGAAGATGTGCAGAAAGCGGAAGAAGATCCGGAAGAGAATGATCCGCCGGAATTCGATGCAAAGAAAGAGGCGCTGATCCCGGTGCTGAAGCGGGAATTGAAAGCACACATCCACTGCCACCGCAGCGATGATATTTTCACTGCTGTTCGTCTGGCGGAAGAATTTGAATTGGATTATGTGCTGATCCACTGCACAGAGGGTCACCTCATCGCCGATGAGCTGAAAGAGATCGGTGCTCCTGTGGTGAACGGTCCTCTGATGTGCACTCGCACCAAACCGGAACTGCTTCATGCCAGCGACAAAACGCCGGGTATCCTCAGCAAAGCGGGACTGCAGGTTGCGATTTGTACAGACTATAATGTGATTCCGATTTGGATGCTGCCGATCACAGCGGGCTATGCTGTAAGAGAGGGCATGGATTATATGGAAGCCCTGAAAGCGATCACCATCAATCCGGCACGCATCTGCGGTATCGAAGATCGTGTAGGCTCTGTCAAAGTTGGAAAAGATGCAGACCTGTTGGTTTACTCCCAGGATCCTCTGACTCTGGCGGCAAAACCGGATATGGTATTTATCAATGGCAAACAAGTAAAATAGCAGGAAAAACCTCCCAATCGGGAGGTTTTTTCTTTGATGTGGAGAAAAGTGTATAAATGTTTTTCTTTGGGCAATGCTTACTTTCAGAATTATAGAAAAATGGAAAATATTTTTCATCGTTTTTTCATAGTAGGTTATTTTGTTTTGAAAATGGAATGTGGCTTTCTCGGGAATTGACAGGATCATAATTTGATAAAAATCGCAAATGATGTGAAATTAAGCCAAAAATCAAGTGCTGTCCCTGCAATGTTAGTAAAATAAAAAGTGTAAAATTTCTTACATATATTTCAGTTTTGGTGTAATAAAAATTAAATGTGTAAAAAATATGACAAAAAGCCTCAAAAAAAGATATAGCGTAAGTACCTTAATTAATGTAAAATAGTAATCAAATCTTTATTTTATTAAAGGAGGAAATTTATATGAATGCAATGCAAATTGCGAACAGTATGCCTATGTGGATCGCTTGCGGTATCGCCGTTGTTTTGGTAATCGCACAGGCAGCAATCTTTGTTAAGAAAGCCTTTGAAGCAGGACCAAAAGTTGGTCTGACCAAAGAACAGATGTCCAAAGCGGTAAAAAGCTCCGCTCTGACCTCCATCGGTCCTTCCATCGTAATTCTGTCCGGTATGCTCTCTCTGCTGATCTCCGTCGGCGGCCCAATGGCTTGGATGCGTCTGTCCTTCATCGGTTCCGTTATGTTCGAGTCCATCGCAGCAGGTATCGGTACCGGCTCTGTTGGCGTAGCTCTGGGCGTTGATGAACTGACCCCACTGGCTCTGACCATGGCAGTATGGACCATGATCCTCGGTTCCATTGGTTGGATCATTTTCTCCACCTTCGCAGCAGATAAAATGGACAAAGTCCAGAAAAAAATGTCTGGCGGCAACTCCGCAATGATGGGTCTGATTTCCACCGGCGCTATGGTCGGCGTATTCGGCTCCATGGTTGCACAGCGTGTTGTTCCAATGAACAAAAATGCTCTGGCTACCGTTCTGGGTGCGATCCTGATGTACGTAATGATGCAGGTAAGCAAAAAAGTTCCTGCTCTGAAAGAATGGAACCTGACCATCGCTATCGTTGCAGCTATGGTTATTGTTGCTGTGATTTAAGGGGGTAACACAATGAGCAATCAGAATTTCTACGAAAATGAATACCTGCCACAGATGCACAAAATCGGTAAATTGATCGGTGTATTGGCAGTAGTTTGTGCATTCCTCCCAGCACTGATTCTGGGACTGGTTTACGGTCTGTGGCCAAACCCAAGCGCTCTGGCAGTATGCTTCGTCAGCGCAGCTTCTTCCTTCGCATTCCTCTGGTTCATCGAACCAATTTCTTACTACCCAGTTGTAGGTCCTGTAGGTACCTATATGGCATTCGTATCCGGTAACATCTCCAACATGCGTATTCCTTGCGCATCCATGGCACAGGTTTCCGCAGGCGTAGAACCAGGTACTGAAAAAGGTTCCATCATCGCTACCATCGGTATGGGTGTTTCCATCATCATCAACACCACCATCCTGACTGTAGGCGTTATCGGTGGTCAGGCAATCCTGTCCGCTCTGCCGGAATCCATCACTTCCGCACTGAACTACCTGCTGCCAGCTCTGTTCGGCGCACTGTTCGTACAGTTCGGTATTAAAAACCTGAAACTGTCCGGTATCGTTCTGGTTCTGGCTTGCGTTCTGTACGTTGCAATCAACGCAGGTGTGTTCAACTTCATCCCAGGTGCAAGCAACTGGCTGGGTACCCTGGTATGTGTATTTGGTGCAATCGCTCTGAACGTAGTTCTGAACGGCAAAAAAGACAGCAAAAAAGAAGCGTAATATCTCTTAAATTTGATTAAAGGGGAAACTGATATGTCCAAACAGTTTGTTTTTGATCAAGTGAATCAGCTGGAAGCTCTCTGTGCAGAAACCTGCCGTTGGCTCTGGGATAACCCGGAGGTCGGCGGTCAGGAGAAGCAGTCTGCCGATCATATGCGAAATATTCTTTCCAAAGAAGGTTTCGTGATCGTCAATGAAGAAAAAATGGAACATGCTTTCTATGCGGAATACGGCAGCGGTAAACCAATCATCGCCTTCCTTGGTGAGTTTGACGCACTGCCGGGTCTGTCTCAGAAAGAGATTCCGGAGAGAGAAGCTCTCATTGAGGGCGGAGCAGGCCACGGCTGCGGCCACAATCTGTTGGGCACTGCTTCCATGACTGCGGCTATTGCAGTAAAGCGTCTTCTGGAAAGCAAAAAGCTCAGTGGTACGGTTCGCTTCTATGGCTGTCCGGAGGAAGAACTCCTCAGCGGTAAGGTAAAAATGGCTTATTACGGAATGTTCAAGGACTGCGATATTGCGTTGACATGGCATCCCGGTACCAGCAACCTTGTTATTGATGGCGGTGAGCTGGCCTGCGCTTACGAGAAGTTTTACTTCAGCGGCGTGACCTCTCATGCGGCTTTTGCTCCGGAGTTGGGCAGAAGCGCCATGGATGCGGTGGAACTGATGAATGTCGGCTCCAACTATCTCCGTGAGCATGTGATCTCCTCTGCGAGAATCCATTATTCTTCCGATAACTGCGGCTTCCCGCCAAACATCGTGCCATCTAAGGCAGTTGCTTGGTATGCTGTCCGTGCTCCGCACATGGCGGATGTAAAATCCATTCTCGGACGCATTGAGAATATCGCCAAAGGTGCAGCTCTCATGACGGATACTCAGGTTGAGATGAAGATCCAGCACGGCTGCTGTGAAATTCGTCCGAACCATAAGCTGTCTGATCTGACTTGGAAGAATATGTTCGAGGCAGAACGTCCTGTTTACACAGAAGAAGAGAAGGCATATGCGAAGTCCATTCAGTATACCGTTGCTTCGGCGGCGGTAGAGCGTGACAGAGCACCATTCCATACGGACGAAGTGCTTCATTCTCAGGTAGCAGCAAGAGATACCTGGAAAGAGGTCACCATGACAGCATCCACTGATGCCGGTGACGTCAGCTACCTGATGCCGATGTGCTTCTTCACTGTGGCAAATCTGCCGTTCGGTGTGGCTCCTCACACATGGCAGGCGACTGCTCTGACAGGAACCAGTATCGGTGCGAAGAATGCCCTCTATGCAGCTCGCATCATGGCGGGTACAGCCTATGATTTGCTGACTCAGCCGGAGACCACGGAAGCCATCATTAAAGAATTTAAGGACGCTGATGTGGATTACAGCCCAATGTATCATGAATAAATAACGGCAAAATCCAATAGCCTCCTCATAAAAAGCGCTGCTTCTGTGAAAGAAGCGGCGCTTTTTGCGTTTGTTGCGCTGCTGTACTTTCTGTATCTTTTATGCTAAAATGAAGCAAGAAGGAGGCGTAGAGTATGGGTATTACAGTAGGTGAACTGCTGAATCTGGAATTTTTCAAAGATTTTCAGGTGATAGCAGGGAAGAAGGGGCTCAACCGTGAGATTCAGGGTGTTACGATTTTGGATGCACCGGACGGCTACCGCTGGGCAGTGGGTAAAGAGCTGACTCTGACCTCCGGCTATGTGTTTGCACATGAACCGGAAACTCTGGAGCTGTATAAAAAAAGTATGGCAGCCCCATCCAACGCACAGGCAGCCATGGTCATTAAACGCGGACGCTATCTGGATGAAATCCCCGAGGATCTGATCTTGCTTCATGACCGTCAGCAGATCCCACTGATCACGATGCCGTACAGTATTCCGTGGATGGAGACGATCAATCAGGTGAATGTAGCGGTCATGAATCATGCGATTCAGCGTTTTTGCGTCAACATCAATGCCACCTATACCTCCGCCAACCACAACTATAAAGAACAAAAAATTCGTCGTATGCTGCAGACGGTTGAGAATGAAATGGAGTTCCCGGCTATGGTTTACGATGTTTTTGAGAATAAAAGCTATTACAGCTCTCCTAATTTTCTCAATACCAGTGAACAGTATGGCTTAGAGGAACAGGATTACTGGAACCCGTCCATTTCGCACACCAGCCATACTCTTTGCGACTGTATCCACATGACTCGTTACCGCTTGCTGAAAGGGGAGGCAGCGGATGAACCGCGTATCAGTTGGGTTGTGATTCCGATACTTGCAGGCGGAGTTCCGCAGGCTTATTTCTGTGTTATGGAATCCCGCCGCTTCATGGATTTCTACGACGAGTATTCCATGCGTATTGCTTATTTGATGCTGCAAAGCTTGTATGAACAGCTGTCGGTGGCTCGAGATGCCAGCAATCTGGGTTTTGAGAACCTGATCCATCTGGCGATGGACTGCAGCGATGAGGATTACAACAAGCTGGTCTATCAGGCAAACCAGCTGAATATGCCTCTGGACAAGCCTTATCGCTATGTGCTGCTCAGTCATGACCATGCTACCTATGACCTTCGCAGCCGCCGCAGTGAAATGATCGATATGTTCCAGCAGTGTACCGTCGGTCGTTACGGTCGTCTGGCGTTCCTGTCCAAAACAGAGGGCATTATTGTCTTGGAGAATAGACCTAAAGACGAAATAAAAAAGGAAGACCTTACAGCTCTTCTGAGAGAATATGAGGAGCGCCTGCAGAGAAAATTCGGTGGTATTCGCTGGACATTTAGTTACAGCAATGAGCAGCGTGAACTGACAGCGTTGAGCAAAAGCGTCGAAAAATGCCGAAAAATCATGCGCATTGGCCGTATCGCGCTGCCGGAACAGAGTGTTCTTGATTACGATGAATTGGGTATTCTGACTTGGCTGGATATTCCGGATGAGGAATTGAAACAGCTTTTGGAACAGTTCCGTGAGCTGATGAAGGCAGAGAAAAACCGTGAGCTTCTGCAGACCTTGAAAGTTTACCTGGAAAACAACATGAATTTCAGCGTGACTGCAGAAAAACTGTACGTTAATATCAATACCATTCGCCGCCGTATTGAAAAGATCAATGAGCTGATTCAAATCGACTGGGATAATTATTTCGAGAGAACAAAAATCGGTCTGATGCTTCAATTCCTGCAGTAAGTTTTTCTGATGGAATTTGTGCAAAAAATATAATAAATTGATTGGAAAAGAACAAGGGAAGTTTCTCTTGTTCTTTTTTTATTCAAAAATTTTCAAATAGTTGACATATCTTTTGCTTATCAACAACAGGGAAAATGATTATATGATTCCTTAAGCTTATCAAAGAAATCCAAAATATGTAAAAGTATAGAAAAAAACGATATATCAGGGATTTTGTATAAAAATTATCTTTTCGACATTTCCATTCCTCTGGGTTAAACTAAGAATTAACAAAAACCTTGGTGAAATTTCGCCAAAAATCAAACTCTTTTCAATCAAAATAACCAAAGAGGAGTGTATGCACAATGAAGTATCAACCATTGGACAGCACAAGAAACAAGCCGTCAATGGAACAGATGGCTCAGCTTGATAAGCTGACTCGTCAGCAGCTCAAAGAGCTGGAAGAAAGGCAGAAGACCCCGTTCCAGAAATTCCTGGATCTTGTCATCATGCTGCTGCCGGTTGTATGCGGACTGATCGCGATCGGTGAATACCATTTCGTTCCAAACAATTCTCCAAACAATAATCCGATGACCTACATGGGCTTCCTGATCATTCTCGTATCCCTGTATGTTCTCTACTTCCTGTATGCCTTCATCAAAAAAGGTATGGGCGATAAAACAGTCCATGACAAGCTGCTGTACCGCGCACCTCTCTTTGCTGCGCTGTTCCTGCTGCTGGCTGCTTATGACTACCTGACCCTGAAAACCGGTGTTCTGACTCAGCCATTCGTACCTTGCATGAACTACATCATCAACATCGCATGGATCGACAGAGCTTACATCATTGAATGTACTCTCCATACCCTGAGACTGATGTTCCTGGGTTACTTCATCGGTGTTGCTTTGGGTCTGGTAACCGGTATTTGCTGTGGTTACTTCGAACGTGTACGTTACTGGGTAACTCCTATCATCAAATTCCTTGGCCCTATCCCTACTTCCACTTGGATTCCTATCATCATGGTAGTTGCATCCTCTCTGTTCGGCGGTGCAGTATTCATCATCGCACTGGGTTCCTGGTTCGCAGTTACCGTTGCTTCCATGAACGGTATCCAGAACGTTGACAAAGACTACTTTGAAGCAGCAAAAACTCTGGGTGCTACCGAGCGTCAGCTGGTATTCAAAGTTGCAATTCCACACGCAATGCCTTCCATCCTTTCCGGCTGCACTCAGGCAATGTCTTCCGCTTGTACTGCAATTATGATCGCTGAAATGATGGGTGTAAAAGCCGGTCTGGGCTGGTACATGACCTGGGCTAAATCCTGGGCTTCCTACGACAAGATGTTCGCAGCACTGTTTGTGATCTGCTTCATCTTCACCGCAGTAACCAAAGCACTGGATTTGATTAAACGCCGCGTTCTCCGTTGGCAGATTGGAGCTGTGAAATAAATGGCTGAGAATAGACATGTAACATTGAAGCTCGAAGGTGTTTCCAAGAGCTTTGCAAAAGTTGAAGCGGACGAAGTTACTCATGCACTGGATAACGTAAGCGTTACCATGGAAAGCGGTGAGTTCATCTCTCTGGTAGGTCCATCCGGTTGTGGTAAATCCACCATTCTCCGTCTGGTTACCGCACTGATCCCACCAACTGCCGGTAAAGTTACCGTAAACGGGGAAGAAGTTACCGAACCTTCTCCAAACCGCGGTATGGTATTCCAGAAACCAACCCTGTTCCCATGGCTGACTGTTGAGAAAAACATCGGCTTCTCTCTGCAGGTACAGGGCAAACTGAAAGAAAATCAGCACAAAGTGGACAGAATGCTGAAAGTCATTGGTCTGGAATCTTTCCGCAACGACTATCCTGCACAGCTCTCCGGCGGTATGGCACAGCGTGTTGCTCTGGCACGTACTCTGATCAGTGAACCTGAGATCCTGACTCTGGACGAACCTCTGGGTGCGCTGGACGCATTCACCCGTATGAACATGCAGGACGAGATCCTGGATATCTGGAAAGAAAGAAAACAGCTGGCGCTGATGGTTACCCACGACGTTGACGAAGCGATCTACATGGGTACCCGCGTACTGGTTATGGATGCAAATCCTGGCCGCATCGTTGCTGATATTAAAATTCCGGATGCATATCCACGCGATCGTTCTTCCGAATCCTTCGTTAAATACCGTAACGAGATTCTGAACAAACTCCACTTCGGCGGTAAACACGAAGAATAATTCAGTCCTTCAAAAAGAGGAAATGGCTTCATTTCCTCTTTTTCAGGTATATATCCCAATTAAAAAAGGAGACGAAAAATCATGAATCTGAAAAAGATTACCAGTGGCGCTCTGGCACTGGCTATGGTTGCTTCTCTGGCAGCTTGCGGTTCTTCCGCACCAGCTGAAACTCCAGCAGCTCCATCCACCCCAGCAGCTCCATCCACTCCAGCAGTGACCACCCCTGCTGCTCCAGCTGACGATCCAAACCGTCCGGCTGCAGTTCCTGCAGAAGACTGGGAAGCTATGAAAGCTGAACCAGTATTCGGCCAGGAAATCAACTACCTGTTCAACGGCGGTGCTTGCGTATCCGCTAAATATCAGGCAGAACTTCTGGGCTACTACGAAGAATACGGCATCAACGCTGTATCCCTCAAAGGCGGCTCTGTAGTTACCACTGTTGGTACCGGCCAGGCTATGTGGGGTACTGACCATATCGCTACCATGCTGGTTCCAGTTGCTAAAGGCGTAGACATGACCTTCGTATGCGGTGCCCACATTGGTTGTAAATCCATCTACTCCCTGAACGAAAACAACATCAAAACTGTTGAAGACCTGAGAGGCAAACGTATCGCAATCCATGACGGTATCGGTGAATCCGACATGAACATTGCTTACCGTCTGCTGGACGAATTCGGTATCGACCCAACTTCCGAAGTTGAATGGGTTGTAATCGAAGGTTCCTCCACCTCTACTCAGGCTATGATGAACGGCGAAGTTGACGCTGCTGTATACTCTGACTACTATGTAGCTGCTAACGACTTTGCAGACAAAATGACCAACGTTGTATCCCTGACCTTCACTCCTGAATTCCAGGATGAGCCTTGCTGCGTTACCGCTATGAACAACGACTTCATCGAACAGAACCCTGTTCATGCAAAATACGTTGTTAAAGCAATCAAACGCGCTGGTGAATACGCTCGTCTGCATGCAGAAGATGCTGTTCAGATGATGTTTGACAACGACAGCATGACCGGTGAATACGAAGATCAGCTGACCTTCTGGAAAACTCTGTACTTCGGTCTGTCTGACGCCTTCACCAAACGCGCTCTGGAAGAAATCATCGACGACTACCTGCGTCTCGGCATGTTCCCAGCTGACATCACCACCGACAATGCTGCTGAACTGCTCGACCTGGCATGGACTCCAGTTTGCCCTGACGAAGATATGGACGAAGGCTACACCGTAGGTGACCCAGTTGTTCCAGCAGATGCTATCATCCCACAGAAACAGCTGAGCGTAAACGGTCCAGAATCTCCAGTTGCTCCTATCGGCTACGTTGCTCCTACCTACACCAACGCAATGGACGCTGAAGGCGGCGACACTGCAGTTGCTTCCGAGCATCTGAACTCCTGGGAAGCTTCCACTTCCGGTCAGTGGGACAAAATGTTTGTTCCAGTTGAAATCGATGGCCGCGCTATCGAATATGCTGATTTTGATCTGACTCCAACCGCAGAAGAAAAAGCAGCTATGGAAAAAGAACCTGCATACGGCCAGCCTGTACAGTACTGGATGTCTGACGGCTGCACCTCCGGTCCTACCATCGCTGACAAACTTGGCTACTACGCAGAAGCTGGTCTGACCGCGGAAGGTTCCAAAGGCGGCGACACTTACACCATCGCTCTGGGTACCAACAAAAACCACGTTGCAGTAGGCCACATCGCTACCATGCTGGTTCCTTGCACCAACGACGTTGACCTGACCTTCGTAGGCGGCGCTCACATCGGCTGCAAATCCATCTACGTTCTGGCTGACTCCAACTACAACACCACCTCTGACCTGAAAGGCACCCAGGTTGCAGTACCAAACGGTATTGGTGCTTCCGACTACAACATCACCGCTCTGCTGCTGGATGCTGACGGCATCAACCCACAGACCGATGTTACCCTGATTCAGGTTTCCACTGATGCTTGCGTTGCTGCTATGGAAAACGGTGAAATCTCCGGCGCTCTGCTGTCCGATACCTTCGCTTACAACATGGTTAAAGAAGGCAAACTGAAATGCATCCGTTCCCTGCTGGACGAAGACTTTGCTGACAACAACTGCTGCGTAATCGCTATGTCCGGTGTTTATGTAAGAGAAAACCCAGTACATGCTAAAAAAATCGTACAGGCTGTTCAGAAAGCTCACTCCTACATGCGTGAAAATCCAGAAGAAGCTACTCAGATGCTGATCGACCTCAACATGAACTCTGCTGACTTCGATATGAACGTTATGCTGAACAACTCCCTGCAGTTCGGTCTGGGTGAAAAATTCACCGAAAGAACCCTGCGCGAGACCGTTGAAAACTACGTTCGTTTGGGCCTGATCACTTCCATGGATGACGTTGACGCTATCATGGCTAAAGCTTGGACCCCAGTTCTCGGCGAATAGTCAATTCTTTCACCACAAAAAAGGACCTCGAAAGAGGTCCTTTTTCTTGCGATAAATCATATTCCATGCTACAATGCTACTGTATGAAAGGAGGGTGGCGGATGACAGAGCAACAGGATTACTTCGATTTTGACTTTTCCCGACTGCTGCAGGCGGTAAAACGACAAATCTGGGCGATTCTTTTAGCAGGTCTGCTGGCTGCATTGATGGCAACTTCGGTAGCAATGATACTGCCTCGAAGCTACGAGGTGGAGCTGTTGTTTTATGCCGGAGGAAATGATGCGGTAGATCGCTGCCTGATTCTACTGGAAAGCAAAACAGTTCAGGATAAGATCATTGAAAAAGCCGCCTTGCCTTTGGGACGGGAGGAACTGAGAGAACATTTGAAGGCAACTCCCGAGGGGGAAATCGGCTTCATGGAGCTGAAAGTTTGTGCTGAGGATGCAGATACTGCGATGACTTTGGCTGCCGCAGTGGAGGAAGTTCTTCCGCACTATGCCGAACAGCTTAAGGAAATTGGAACCCTGCAGATCATAGACCCGGCCGAACCGGCAGAAATCAACGATTATTCTCTGTCTTTGTGGACACTGGCGGGAGCGCTGATGGGAATTTTTGCATCAACCGCAATGGTTCTTCTGATGGCTCAGACGGACCATCGTATCCGCAAGGAAGAGGATGTGCCGATGAGGATTTTGGCTTCGATTTCCCGTTCAAACGAAAGGGAAGATATCCGTAAGCTGAGAAGTCGGCTGCTGCATCAATTCCAACAGGAGAACAGGGGAACGATTTTGGCGTTTGTACCATCGGGAAAACAGGTGGACGCGCTGGATGTAAGTTATCATCAGGCTTGCTCACTGGCCTCATTGAGTAAGCGAGTTCTGCTGGTGGAGTGCGATTTTCGTAAACCGGAACTGGCACGGAGGGAGAAGCTTGCTCCGAAGGGATTGGCAGAACTGCTCTGCGGTTCTGCGGAAGAATTGATTTCCCACAGCTCAAAACAGGAGAATTTATATCTCCTGCCTGCCGAATACGGGGAGGAACGGGCAGCGGAACTGCTGTCTTCGGAGGCGATGAAGCAGCTGCTGCAGCAATGGAGCAGGGAATTCGATTGGGTCATTCTGCTGCTTCCTTCTTTGGATGAGTGCGGAGATGCTCTGGGGCTTTGCAGTGAGACTGACGCAGTTCTTTTGGTGGCGCAGCTTGGACGGAGCAATCGGGACAATCTTACAGCGGCAGCGAAAGAGCTGGAAAGCTGCGGAGCGGCTGTTCCAGGTGTGATTTTATTAGATGAAATGAAATAGAGACAGGTCGAAGTTTCGGCCTGTCTCTGTATTTTTGCGCTTTTTTCGGTTAAACTGTGAAAAAGGCTTGTCATAGTCGTAGCTTTCGTGGTATATTTATAAGACGGAAGCCACTTGTCTTGCAGAATGGAGGACATTATGGTTAAAAAATGGAATATTACGATTCCGGAACTGAGCGGTGATGAGGAACGTCGGGTCTATGTTTATCTGCCCGAATCCTATCGCTGGAACAGCAAACGCCGTTATCCGGTTCTTTATATGTTTGATGGGCATAATCTCTTCTTTGATTCCGATGCGACCTACGGCAAAAGCTGGGGACTGAAGAAGTACATGGATCAGAGCAAGACACAGCTGATCATTGTAGCTGTAGAGTGCAGTCACGACCCGGACAACGGACGCTTGAAAGAATATTCGCCTTTTACTTTTGAGGATGATACCTTTGGTCATGTAGACGGCAGGGGACAGGAGACCATGGAATGGTTTGTCAATGAACTGAAACCTTTCATTGATGCTCAGCTTCGGACCATGCCGGACCGTCGGCATACATTCATCGCAGGCAGCTCGATGGGCGGCTTGATGGCTCTTTACGCTGCGGTAGAGTATAATCATGTATTTGGTCGTGCAGCAGCGATTTCACCTTCTCTGTGGGTGAATCCGGAGGGGATTTGCGAGATGATTCGCCACTCCGCCATGAAAATGGACACTGTGCTCTATATGGACTACGGTGAAAATGAAATGAAACGCCGAAAAGGCATGCACAAATCATACACACAGGTCATGACGCAGCTGCAGAAAAAACGAATCTTATTGAGCAGCCGCATGATCCCAAAAGGAGAACACTCCGAGGCAAGCTGGGAAAAACAGCTGCCCTTTATCATCAGTACGCTGATGTACTAACAGAATCAATGTATCAAAAGCCGCGATCGGCTTCAATAAAAGAAAAAACAAAAGCAACAAACAGGAAAAGAGATGAGAAACTCGATGAAAAACTTTATTTTTATTTCTCCAAACTTCCCTACAAACTACTGGAAATTCTGCCGTGAACTGAAAAACAACGGCCTGAATGTTCTGGGTATCGGCGATCAGCCATACGACGAGCTTCTGCCGGAGCTGAAAGAAAGCCTGACCGAATACTTCAAGGTTGGCAGCATGGAAAATTACGATGAAGTATACCGTGCGGTAGCTTTCTTCACCTGGAAATACGGCCGTATTGACTGGCTGGAATCCAACAACGAATACTGGCTGGAACGTGATGCTGCGCTTCGTACCGATTTCAACATTGCAAGCGGCTTCCATAACGAAGACATTCCACGCATCAAGTACAAATCCAAAATGAAGGAATTCTACATCAAAGCCGGTATTCCTGTGGCACGCTACTATCTGGTTGAAGACTGGGACGGCTGCATGAACTTCATCAACGAGGTTGGCTACCCTGTAATCACCAAACCGGACAACGGCGTTGGCGCTTCCGATACTCACAAAATTTCCTCTGAGGAAGATTTGGCTCATTTCTTTGCAACCAAAATTCCAAATACCCAGTACATCATGGAAGAGTTCATCCATGCGGAAGTAAACTCCTATGATGCCATTATCGACTCCAACGGTGTTCCAATGTTTGAAACCGGCAACGTGACCCCACTGTCCATCATGGATGTGGTAAACAATGCTGACGACTCTCTGTTCTACATCGTAAAAGATCTGCCGGATGATGTGCGCAGAGCAGGTCGTGCAACCATCGAAAGCTTTGGTGTTAAGAGCCGCTTTGTTCACTTTGAATTCTTCCGCCTAACTCAGGACCAGGAAGGTATGGGTAAAAAAGGCGATGTTGTAGCTCTGGAAGTTAATATGCGTCCATGTGGCGGCTTCTCTCCGGATATGATCAACTTTGCAAACAGCACCGATGTTTATAAAATCTGGGCTGATATGATCGCATTCGATCACTCCACTCTGACCGACGGCCAGCACTACTTCTGCGGCTTCGCAGGTCTGCGTGACAGCAAAAACTACGTGATGTCCAAAGACGATATTATGGCAAAATACGGCTCCCACATGAAGATGGTGGACCGTATCCCAGACGCTCTCTCCGGTGCAATGGGCAACCAGATGTACATGGCGAACTTCGATACCGTAGAGGAACTCAATGCCTTCTACGCAGACATCATTCGCTGCTGGTAATACATAAATTAAATGAAACAGGCACAGCAGAAAACTGCTGTGCCTGTTCTTGCGTTATGGGTTTGTGTGTGGTAGGATGAAAGTGAGAGGAGTTGATTCTATGAAAAATACAAAAGTCTGCCCAAAATGTCAATCGAGAGATATTGTTCGATTCAATGGATATGCCGGTGCACATGGCGCAGGCAATAACATTATGGTTGGGGGAACTATTTTCTCAGCAGTCAATGTAAACCGATATGTTTGTTGCAGCTGCGGTTTTACCGAAGAGTGGATCGACAAAGAAGACATTGAGAAAGTAGTAAACAGTAAGAAAGCAATTCGATGATAAAAAGCCACCCGAAAGGACTTGTGTATTCTATAAAGAAAAGCCACCTGTGGGGTGGCTTTTTTCATGCTTAAATTTTTCTGTAAACCAGAATATCCACATCGATGAGGGTGTCCAAGTGCTGCAAAGCGGCAACACGCTGGCTGGTGGTAACGGAGGATTTGTAATAATACGGAGTCATGGTGAAGAGATTGGCGATGTCCTCCTGACAAGGCAGATGGATCATGTCCTGAACTTTGTGCTTGGCTTCAAAGACAAAACCCTCGTACTCATGATCCTCTTTCTTGTTCTCATAAGGCTCATCGTAGATGGCTTCTTTCAACTCCCAGAGATGCTTGGTGGAGGTGACTGCGAAAACCAGAACGCCGCCCGGTTTCAGCACGCGGGAGAATTCTTCCATGCAGATCGGTGCAAACATGCTAAGAAGCACATCGCAGCTGTTGTCCGCAACAGGCAGGTCAAAAGAGCTGGCAACCGCCCACATGACGTTTTTGCAGCTTTTTGCTGCCGCATTAACAGCAAGCTTGGAGATGTCCATGCCACAGATTTCAGCCTTCGGCAGAGCTTCTTTCAGGCGGGATGTGTAGTAACCCTCTCCGCAGCCCACATCCAGCAGAAGTGGGGATTTTTTATCCTTAAGAAGACCGCCGATGACCTCATTGAGCTTGTCGCTGACAGGCTGATAGTAGCCTTTGCGGAGAAAATCTCTGCGGGCATTGACCATCTGCTTGTTGTCACCGGGCAGTTTGGAGTTCATTTTATTGGAGGGCAGCAGATGAAGGTAGCCGGAAGCCGCCTCATCGAAACTGTGTCCTTTTTCACAGCGCCAGCTGCGCTCATTTTTTGTCAGCTTTTTGCCGCAGACAGGGCAGGTGAGATATGTCATACAGTAACCTCCTGTTATAGTCGTCGTACTTTACCGCTAAGCAGAAACTCGGTGCTCAGCGTGCGGGTGCCTGCGCCTTTGAAGAAGCAGACCGCTTTCCCGCTGTCACGGTCCAAGCTCATGACCTGTCCTTCACCGAAGCTGGGGTGCAGGATTTTCATGCCGGGGAAGAGACCGTTGCCGCCGGTTCCGGAAACGGCTTTGATTGGGTCGTGAAGCAGTCGGTCAATAAAGCGGGACGGCTCCACCGGTTGGTCGGAAGAAAAATTGGAGCGGGGAATAATCAAACGCTTCCGTGCACGGGTGCAGGCAACATAGAAGAGTCTTGCTTCCTCTTCGATATCGTCACACTGACCTTGCTTTTCTTTGTCAATGGCAGAGTGAGCAGGGAAAATATCATCCACAGCATCCAGCAGAATAACGGTGTCGAATTCCAGACCCTTGGATGCATGAGCAGTGGTCAGAGTCAGGCTGCAAGCCTTGTTTTGGCTGTGTTCGCTGATCAGGGTATCCAGTTCCTCCAAGCGGTCCAGAAGCTGTTCTACGCTCTGACAACGGCCTGCAAGATGCCGCAGAGCAGTCAGCTTCTGCAGCTGGTTGACAAAACTGCCGCCAAAGCTGTATTCCATGTAGTCGCGGTATCCAAGGCTTTCGATGATCACGTCCAGTGCCCGCTGAGGTTTCATCTGATATAAACCGCGGATGGTCAGGTCAACGATATGGGCACGATTACTGCTGTATTCTCGATCACTTTTCTCAGAGATGCGATCAAACCAGCTTTCTCCTGCAGCAAGAGGAGAGGTGTCCATATCCTGCAGCAAAGAGCGTTTCAGAAAAGCGTTGGTCTTGTAGAAAATACGGCTGAATGCCTTCAAGTCGCTGCTGTCTTTGCTTAAGGCGAAGAAATTCAGAATATCGCTGACCACCGCATGATTACGGAAAGAGCTTTTCTGATCTCGGATATAGAAATCAATGCCCTGACGCTGCAAAAGGTCAACCAATGGAATCGCGGAAAAGTTATTGCGGTAAATAACAGCACAGGAGCCGTCTGTTTCTCTGGCAATTTTGGCAACCAGCTGATACTCCTCGCTCATATCATGGAGCTGTGGTGTTTCGATGGGAAGCCCCGCGGAAGCGGCAGTTCGCATCGTCTTTTCATAACGATTTTGATTTTGTGCGATGAAGATAGCTGCACGATCTACAATATGTTTGCTGCTGCGGAAGTTTTCTTCCATCTTCAGAATCTTGGCGCCGGGATAAAGCTTTGGAAAATCCAGCAAAGTCTGCGGATGAGCGCCGCGGAAGCGATAAATGCTCTGATCTTCGTCGCCTACCATGAACAGATTGTTGAGAGGAGCGGCCAGCAAGCGAATGATCTCATGCTGCAGACGGGAAGTATCCTGTGCCTCATCGACGCAAAGATAAGGATATTTTTGACGATAACTGTCCAGCAATTGAGGAAACTTCCGCAGGGCAGTGTAGGCATATCCGAGCATATCGTCAAAGTCCATGAGATTGCGCTGGCGTTTCACGGCATTGTAGCCTTCATACAATTCCCAAAGCCGTGGAATGTCACATTCCAGCTCCTTGACTTCTTCCTGCGTCAGCATACTGTTTTTAATGAGACTCAGATGAGAAAGAAGCTCTTCTTCCAAATCCTCAGAAAGAAAATCACGGTTGATGGTGCGGTATAGATCCCGCAGGATCGCACTGCGCCCCTCTGCACTGCTGAGATTTTCCAGTAGTTCCGGCAGCTGACCGCCGGTCAGTCGGCAGTAAGAACGTAAAACACGATAACAGAAAGAATGAATCGTAGAAAACTGTGGAACGGTCCAGCCGAAAGAACGGAAGAGATGCTCATAGCGTTGCTTCATATCGGCGGCGCCGGCCTTGGAAAAGGTGATGGTCAGAATTTCTTCCGGGGCGATTCCGCAGTTGGCGATCATGTGAGCAATTCGAGCCACCATGACGGTGGTTTTTCCGGCACCGGGAACTGCAAGAAGAAGCACCGGACCGCTTACCGCGTCCAATGCTTCTTTCTGTTGCTTATGCAGTTTGATGCCGTAGTTTTGATGGAGATAATCAGGAATAGAAAGGGGCATCAGGCTTATCCTTTCTGATGTTTGGATTTTGGTTTGTCAACGAGAGGACGCTCCGGAGAAGCGTAAGCTTCCGTATTGGTCGGCATTCCTTTTTTATGCAGGCAGTAAGCGGCAAAACGGCTGATGAGATTATAGATCACAGCGAAGGTCGGTACACCGATGAGCATACCTACAAAACCGAACATTCCTCCGAAGAAGGTAACGGAGAATACTACCCAGAATGCGGACAGACCGGTGGAATCGCCGAGGATCTTCGGGCCGATCACGTTGCCGTCCAACTGCTGCAGAGCGAGGATGAAGATGGAGAAGTACAGAGCCTGCAGTGGGTTGACCAGAAGAATCAGCAGAATGCTTGGAATTGCACCGATGAATGGGCCGAAGTATGGGATCACATTTGTCACACCGATGATGACGCTGACAAGCATAGCATATGGGGTATTCATAAGGGTCGTACCCACAAAGCAAATAACACCGATGATGAAGGAGTCCACGATTTTACCGGAAATAAAGCCACAGAAGATCTGATTGCTGTCGTGAGCAATGGAGAGGAAGGTATCCACAAAATTTCTGGAGCAGAAAGCGGACAGCAGCTTTTTGATCTGTGCAGCAAAGGTCTCTTTCATCAGCAGGGAGTAAACAGAGATGATCAGACCCATGATGGTGTCAAAGAGGCTGTTGGTCAGGCCGATGGCAATGTTTGCGATCATAGGAACAACATCACCGATCAGCTGATAACCCTGACGGAAAATGGTTTCTGCGGAGTCATAGATTTTTTGCAGAACCTGTTTGACCAGTTCATTGCTGCCATAGGTTGCGATGAGAGAGTTCAGGAAGTCCTCCACATTTTTTACATAAGTGGAGCTGCGCTCGATCAGACTCATAATACTTTCATAAATCTGAGGAACAACGATAAGCGCAAATACACCAATAACAAGGAGCATGAACAGATAGCTCAAGAGCACAGATAACGCGCGTCTTGCCTTACGGCTGACCTTATCTCGGAAAATCACCGGGAAGAGCTTCATTTCAATCCAATTCAAAATCGGATTCAAAATATAAGCTAAAGCGCCGCCTACAACAAAAGGCAGAAGCAGATCGCCGATTTTATTGAAATAACGCGTCAGCGGAGGGAAGTCGTTGACAATGTTCTGGAACAGCAGTCCGGCAGCAATGACAAGAAAAGCATAGACTGCGATCGTTGTATATTTTCTGTTGAAGTCCAGTTTCATGACGATTTTATCCTTTCGTAAGGTTAATTTGCTTCTTCACAAAGCTCCAGCCACTCCTCAGAGTAGGCTTCATTCTGGCTTTTGATCTCTTCGATGGTTTTGCAGATCTCGTCCACTTTCTGGTAGTCGGCGGCGATATCCGGTTCTGCCATCTGAGCAGAAAGCTCTTCGATGCGGGTCTCGCCCTCTTCAATCAGTTTTTCCAGCAGGGCGATGCGCTTCTGCACAGCCACCTGATGAGCACGTTCCTGTTTGGAACGATGATATTTCTGGGAATTTTCCTTAGAAGCTTCGCTCTTTGCAGGAGCTTTGACTTCGGCAGGTTCCCGCTTGTGCTCAAGGTAGTAGTCGTATCGACCGTTATAGATCTCGATGCCGTTGGCGTGCATTTCAATGATCTTGGTTGGGATCTTATTCAGCATATAGCGGTCATGGGAAACCATAATGAGCGTGCCGGTAAAGGAGGCAAGCGCATCCTCCAGCATCTCCTTGCTGGCAATATCCAGATGGTTGGTCGGTTCGTCCATGATGAGGACGTTGCCGCGTTCCAGCATCATGACAGCGAAAGCAACTTTGGCACGTTCACCGCCTGAGAGCTGTCCCACTTCTTTATATACATCTTCGCCGGACAGGAGCACTCGACCGAGAATATTGCGGACATCGGTTTCCACCATGGAAGGGAAACGGTCCCAAATCTCATCGATGGCTTTCTTTTCCGGAGAAAGCTGTTTGTTTTCCTGGTCGTAGTAGGAAATTTTAACTTTACGTCCCCAATCCAGGCGTTTGTATTCGCTTGGGATCATGCCCATCAATGCTTTCAGCAGGGATGATTTGCCCACGCCGTTTGGACCAATGAAGGCGATTTTCTCACCGCGGAGAACATCAATATTCAGGTTTCGGCAGAGTACCTTGCGATTGTCTGCCAGACCGACGGAAACAGCCATATCTTCCGCATGAAGAACATCCTTCACCGGTTCTTCGTCATAATCAAAGGTAAAGGAAGCTTTTTTGCTCCAAAGTTGCGGCTTTTCGATGCGCTCAATGTGCTCCAGCTGAGTGCGGCGGGATTTTGCCATTTTGGAAGTGGTCGCGCGCACCAGATTGCGGGCGATGTAATCCTCCATGTGAGCGATCTGTGCCTGCTGAATCTCATACTCTTTCAGCTGACGCTCCACGCGCTCTTTTTTCTGCTTTACATAGGAACTGTAATTGCCGTTGTATTCGGTCAGGGCGCAGCGCTCTACTTCCCAAATCTTGCCTACCAAATGGTCGAGGAAGTAACGGTCATGGGAAACGACCAGCAGGGCGCCTTTGTAACTGCTGAGATATTCCTCCAGCCAGCCCAAGGTTTTGAAGTCCAGATGGTTGGTCGGCTCGTCCAAGATCAGAAGGTTTGGCTCACGAAGCAGCAGCTGCGCAATCGCTAAACGGGTTTTTTCACCGCCGGAGAGATTATCGGTGATGGTATTGCGGTCGTAATTGGCAAAGCCCATACCACTGAGGATCATGTTGATCTTCACATCGATGGAGTAGCCTTCGCGCTGTTCAAAGAGAGCCTGTTTTTTGGAGTAGAGGGCAGTCAGTTCTTCCAGTGCGGCAGGGTCATCATGATGCTGTGCCATCTGCTGATGAAGCTGTTCCACTTCTTCGCCCAAGGCAAGAAGCTCAGAAAAGACACTGCGCATTTCTTCCTGGATACTGCGTCCGTTGGACAGACCGCTGTTCTGTTTCAGATAGCCGATAGTTGCACCGGAGGAGAGGATGATTTCACCCTCTTCGTAGTCCAGATTGGCGGCGATCATGTTCAGCAAAGTGGACTTACCTTCACCGTTCGGTCCAACCAGACCGATACGGTCTTTTTCCTGAATGGCGGCGTTGACATCTTTCAAAATTAATTCAGCGCCGTAATATTTACTAACGTGTTCTAACGATACGATCATAATAGTTCAATTCTCCCAAGTTGATGGATAGTCTATCTTATATAGTAACACAGGACTGTCAAAAAATCTACCAAATCTTCTTATTTAATCAAATACAAAAACCTCCCTGCTACACAGGGAGGTTTTCTTTATGCTTTCGGTACAGTACAGAAGAGACAAAGGCGGAGATTGGAATAGTGAACAGGATACCAATGCTTCCGCTGAGAGCCTGCAGCAGTTCCACGATGATAAGCTCACGGTTCAGCAGCTGCAGCAGAGAAGCCTGATAGGACACGAACAGCAAAACGGTGGACAAGCTGCTGCCGATATAGGCGAGAACCAGTGTGTTTGCCATGGTTCCCATGATATCCTGTCCGATGCGAATGCCGGAGCGGAACATTTCTGTAAAACTGATGTTGGGCGCCTGTTCTGACAATTCATGAAGGGAAGAGGACAGTGACATTGCCACGTCCATGGTAGCACCCAGTGCGCCGATGATATTGGCGACAAAGATGATGGCTTTCAGGTCAATGGGCTGGTCAGGGTTCATCAAATAAACGTAGAGGGAATCATCATCGAGGAAGCCGGTCAGCTTCATGGTGTGGCTGCAGAGGACAGTCATCAGACCTGCGACCAGAACGCCGCCGCTGCAGCCAAGAGCGGAAGCAAGGCTTTTGCGGGAGAAGCCGCTGACAAGAGCTAAAGTCATACCGATGATGTAAAGGCAAATCAGACAGGACCAAAGATATGGATTTCTTCCGGCAAGGATAGAAGGAACGAAGACGAGAAACACAGCTCCACAGGTGAATGCGAGGGACAGCATGGTATTGAAGCCTTTTTTCTGTCCGAACAGCAGCAAAGCCAGGCAGAAGAACCCCAGCAGCAAAGCGATTTGTCCGCTGCGATAAAAATCACCGGCACTCCAGACGCCGTCAGTGCCGTCGGCAGGGGAGTAAACAAAAAGTTTGTCGCCCGCTTCCACAGGCTGAACGCCGAGAGTAGATACGTTGTCGATAAGCTGTTCGGCGGAAATAATTTCTCCTTTGTGGGGGCCGCGGAGGATCTCTGCATCAAATTCGATGCGCTGTTCCAGATAGTACATGTCGCCCAGATTGCTGATGGTTTGGTCATCATCGGTGATTTCAAGCACGCGGCAAAGGGCTTCTTCACTGTCGCTTCCACTGGTGTTCTGGAACAGATGAGCCTCATTTTTAATGCTCATCCAACCAAGCCAAAGCAGGAGACAGGAGAGAAAAACAGTCAGAATATATTGGTAAGTATTTTTACTTAATTTCATGATTCAAACTCCAATGTTCAGAATAGTATCATCTTATCATGAAATGCCGCATCCCGCAATCGGGAATCGGGGAGAAAGACTTGCAAATTGTGGGGAAATTCTGTATAATAAATCTACTACCACAAGAGAAGGAGAAACGTCATGAAGGGAAAATTTACCCCCTCTATTGAAGACTATCTGGAGTGTATTTATCAGACCAATCAGGGTCAGGGCGTAAAGTCCACTGATATTGCGGCGAAGCTGTCCGTTTCCAAACCAAGCGTTCATCGTGCGATCGTTACTCTGGCAGACATGGGTCTTGTTCAGCAGGAAAAATATTCTCTGATCTACCTGACTGAGGCAGGTCAGAAAAAAGCGGCGGAAGTATCCGCGAAGCATGAGATCCTTAGTGGTTTTCTTCAGGCGGTGCTGGGTATTTCCTCGGAGACTGCAGAGGAAGAAGCCTGCAAAATGGAGCATGGTGTCAGCATGGAAACAGCACTGCGCTTTGAACAGCTGCAGAAACTGCTGGCTGACAAGGTGGACCTGCAGGGACTTTGGAAACAGTAAAATTCCGTTTATTGGGAAATACTCTGTGAGAAATCGGCAAAAACAGAAGAGAGTTTCGGCAGTTTCTTGATGAAACTGCCTTTCTTTTTTTGAAGAGTAAAAAAGGATTGCTTTTTCTTCTCTTTTCGTTTACAATATGATTGATTTCCTTTTTGATTTTATCAAAACAGGGAATGGAATATGAATAAAATCTGATCTGCAGCAAACTTGCGGGAGGCTTTTCCATGTGGTATTTGGCTTTGAGTAAACTGAATACTTGTTATGATACCTGCACAAGAAGTGCAAGCTCCAACAAGGGTGAAATGCAGACTGAACAGAAAAATAAGTGCGTCTTTGGCACTGTATAGGGAAGTAGTACGCTGTGATGAGAGTCACAGCGTTTTTCATTTCCTGTGTCAAGGCGAGCGATCAAATGGAGGAAAAACCATGGAAATCAAAAAAGTAGCTATCGTTATGGGCAGTGACAGCGACCTTCCAATCGTGAAACCTGCCATCGAAAAACTGAGAAGCTTCGGTGTTCCTGTTGAAGCAAGAGTTATGTCTGCTCATCGTACCCCGGAAGCAGCCAGCGAATTTGCTTCCAAAGCAGTTGAAAACGGCTTCGGCGTTATTATCGCAGCAGCAGGCAAAGCAGCTCACCTGGGCGGCGTTCTGGCAGCCCACACCACTCTGCCTGTTATCGGTATTCCGGTAAAATCCTCTACCCTGGATGGCCTGGATGCTCTGCTGGCAACCGTACAGATGCCAAGCGGCATTCCTGTTGCTACCGTTGCAATCGACGGCGCAGAAAACGCAGCAATTCTGGCTGTTCAGATGTTGGCTCTGTCCAATGCAGAACTGGCTCAGAAGCTGGTTGATATGAAACAGCAGATGAAAGACGCTGTTGCAAAAAAAGACGCAAATCTGCAGAAATTGGTTGCAGAACTGTAATTTAGATTGATATTTTAGGAAAGGGTGTGTAAGAAATGTCCGTATTTGGTATTTTTACAAATAAAAAACAGAGCGATGTCGCTTCCGAGGCGTATATGGCTTTGTTCTCCCTGCAGCATCGTGGTCAGCAGTCCTGCGGTATCGCAGTAAACGATGATGGCGTAATCAAATCCTACCGTGATATGGGTCTGGTTCCGGAAACCTTTAATCCGGAACTGCTGGCTTCCAAGCTGGGTCTGGGTAACATGGCAATCGGTCATGTCGAATACTCCAAATATGCCAACGGCTCCCGCAGTGATGCACAGCCACTGGTTGTACGTCACATCAAAGGTACCATGGCACTGGCAAGCAGCGGCACACTGGTCAATGTTCCGGAACTCCGTGAGGAACTGGAACTGAATGGTGCGATCTTCCATTCCAGTACCGATGCTGAGATCATCTCTCATGTTATCATCAAAGAACGCTTGAATGCAAAATCCATTGAAGCTGCAGTGGAACAGGCGATGCACCGTCTGAAAGGCTCCTACTCTCTGATCATCATGTCCCCACAGAAACTGATCGCCGCTCGCGATCCGGAAGGTATCCATCCTCTGTGCATGGGTCAGCTGGGCGATGATGTTGTCTTTGCATCGGAAAGCTGTGCGTTCGATTCCATCGGCGCTACTTTTGTACGAGATATTAAACCGGGCGAGATCGTGATCGTTGATCAGGATGGTGTTCGTTCTATTGAAAGTCACTGCGGCAGCAAAGGCCATATCTGTGTCTTTGAATATGTTTACACCGCTCGTCCTGACTCTGTCATCGAGGGTGCAAGCGTTCATGACGCCCGCCGTAGAGCAGGTGCTTTCATGGCGCTGGAAAGCCCATGTCAGGCAGACGTTGTTATCGGCGTTCCTGACTCCGGTTTGGATGCGGCGCTGGGCTTCGCTCAGCAGAGCGGTATTCCATACGGTGTTGGCTTCATCAAAAACCGCTATATCGGCCGTACCTTCATTCTGCCAACTCAGAAACAGCGTGAAGATGCAGTTCGAATCAAACTGAATGTTCTGAAAGCAACCGTTGCAGGCAAACGTGTTGTTATGGTGGACGACTCCATCGTTCGCGGTACCACCAGTGCTAACATCATCAGAATGCTGCGTGAAGCAGGTGCAACCGAGGTTCACGTTCGTATTTCTTCTCCTCCGTTCATCAACCCTTGCTACTACGGCACCGATATCGACAGCAAAGACAAGCTGATCGCCTGCAAAATGAGCATTGATGAGATCCGCCAGAAAATCGGCGCAGATTCTCTGGGCTATCTGAGTCTGGAAGGTGTGAAGAAGATCGCGCACTGCAGCACAAACTGTGAATTCTGCACCGCTTGCTTCGATGGCATCTATCCGGCAGGAGTTCCAAGCCAGAAAGAGAATAAGTACGATAAATTCAACTATCATATCAACGAAAAACGCTAATTCCCTTGTGAAATTCCCTGTTATGGTGGACTTTTCCATGAAAAACAGGTACAATAAAATTAAGAACGGACTTCGCTGCGGCATAGGCGAGGTCCACAAGGAAAGGAACGATTACAATGAGCAATAATAGTTTCAGCGAAAGTTATAAAGCTGCCGGCGTTGACGTAACTGCCGGTTACAAAGCAGTAGAACTGATGAAAAAACATATCGCACGCACCCGCAACGAAGGTTGTCTGGATGACGTTGGCGGTTTCGGCGGCTGCTTCGGTCTGAACCTGACCGGTATGGAAGAACCTGTACTGGTTTCCGGTACTGACGGCTGCGGCACCAAAGTAAAACTGGCTATCATGCTGGACAAACATGATACCATCGGTATCGATGCTGTTGCAATGTGTGTCAACGACATCATTTGCTGCGGCGCAAAACCACTGTTCTTCCTGGACTACATTGCCTGCGGCAAAAATATTCCTGAAAAAATCGCTACCATCGTTAGTGGTGTTGCAGAAGGCTGCGTACAGTCCGGCGCTGCTCTCATCGGCGGTGAAACCGCAGAACATCCTGGCATGATGCCAATCGATGACTACGATCTGGCTGGATTCAGCGTTGGTATCGTTGATAAAAAACGCATCCTTAACAATGATAATGTAAAACCTGGCGACGTGATCGTTGCTCTGCCATCTTCCGGCGTACATTCCAACGGTTTCTCTCTGGTTCGTAAAGTATTTGACATCGAAAACAAACCACTGGATCGCTTTGCTGACGAACTGGGCGGCAAAACTCTGGGCGAAACTCTGCTGACTCCAACCAAACTGTACGTAAAACCTGTTCTGGCTGTTCTGAACGAAGTAAACGTGAAATCCATCAGCCATATCACCGGCGGCGGTTTCTATGAAAATATTCCACGTGCTCTCAATGACAACGTAAAAGCTGTTATCAAAAAAGAGGACGTAAAAGTTCTGCCTATCTTCAACCTGATCCAGAAAGAAGGCAACATTCCTGAACGCGATATGTACAACACCTTCAACATGGGCGTTGGTATGATGATGATCGTTTCTGCAGAAGATGCTGACAAGACCATCGAAATTCTCAAAGCAAATGATGTTGACGCTTACCTGGTAGGTAAAATCGAAGCAGGTAACAAAGAGGTAGAATTATGGTAAAAGTTGCCGTATTGGTTTCCGGCGGCGGAACCAATCTGCAGGCGCTCATCGATGCGCAGGCTGCCGGCAAACTGGGCTGCGGCCAGATCTCTCTGGTCGTTAGCTCCAACTCCAAAGCATACGCTCTGACCCGTGCTGAAAATGCAGGCATTCCATCTGCGGTTGTTCGCAGAAAAGATTTTGCCAGCGGAGAAGAGTATGATCTGGCTCTGGCACAGACTTTGAAGGACAACGGGATCCAGCTGGTTGTACTGGCCGGTTTCCTGTCCATCCTCGGTCCGAAGTTCATCGAAGCTTATCGCGACCGTATCATCAACATCCACCCATCCTTGATCCCTTCCTTCTGCGGTGATGGCTTCTATGGTCTAAGAGTCCATGAAGCTGCTCTGGAAAAAGGTGTGAAAGTCACCGGTGCGACCGTTCATTTCGTGAATGAGATCTGCGACGGCGGCGAGATCATCCTCCAGAAAGCCGTTTATGTGGAAGAAGGCGACACTCCGGAAATTCTGCAGCGCAGAGTTATGGAACAGGCTGAGTGGGAGCTGCTGCCAAAAGCAACTGCAATGATTTGCGAAAAAATCGCAAACAAGAAATAACGTAAGATATCATAAGTAGTGGGGTGGATGAGCATGATCCACTATGACGAATACGGCGATCGCAAAAATCCAACGATTCTGCTTCTTCATGGAGCAGGTGCTTTGGATACCTTCTGTCAGCAGTACTGCTTCCAGAAGCAGTTTCACCTGCTTGTGCCGCACTTATGCGGAGCGGGAGAATCTGTGGAAGAGCTGTATGAACCCAAGAAGCAGATGGAAGCTTTGTTCGAGCTGATCCGTTCGCTGAATAAGGAGAAAATCGGCCTGATCGGTCATTCTCTCGGTGCACAGCTGGCCTTGATGCTAATCTGTGAACATCCGGAATGTTTTTCCTGTGCCGTACTCCTCAGTGCGTGGGTCAACCCGACGGAACGTTCGCTGAAACCGTACCTGCGCTTAGCGCCTATGATGGCAGCGATGCTGCACTGGAAGTGGCTGGTTCGACTGCAGGGACGTTACTGGAATTACAGTAAGGAGCAGGCGGACTATATGGCGGAATACAGCCGTCATATCACAGCGGAGCAATACCGTGCCTTCTTTCAGTATACGGTCAGGCTCTGCGACTACCCCAACTACGATAGCCTGAGGCTGCCGATGCTCGCGATCTGCGGCAGCGGGGAAGTGAGAGATATGAAGCGTTCTCTGGAGCTGTTGGGAAGGAATCCTTCCTGTCAAACAAGGATCCTGCCGAGAAGTTCTCATGATTTTCCTATGCGCGCAGCAGACAGGCTAAACCCGATTTTGCTTGAATTTATGAAGCGATACACTCAAGATTCATTCAAGGGAGAGATTAACAATGAACCGTAAAACCATTTCTGAAGAACTGAGAAATAATACATACCCAGGCCGCGGCATCATCATCGGTAAATCCGAAGACGGCGAAAATATGGTGATCGTTTACTTCATCATGGGCCGCAGCGTAAACAGCCGTAACCGTGTCTTCATCGAACAGGAAGGCGGCATCCGTACTGAAGCTTTCGACCCTGCTAAACTGTCCGACCCATCTCTGGTTATCTATGCACCGGTTCGCGTGATCGACGGCAAAACCATCGTAACCAACGGTGACCAGACCGATACCATTTACGACTTCATCAAAGAAGGCAAAACCTTTGAAGAAGCTCTGCGTACCCGTACTTTCGAGCCAGACGCTCCAAACTTTACCCCTCGCGTTTCCGGTATCGTGGAAAATGGCACCTACAAACTGTCCATCCTGAAGAGCAACAACGGCAACCCTGACTCCGCTCAGAGATTCTTCTATGAGTACATGGAACCGGTTGCAGGTGAAGGTCACTTCATCCACACCTACCTCCACGATGGTAATCCAATTCCTTCCTTCGAAGGTGACCCAACTCCAATGGAAATCAAAGGTGATATCGATTCCATTACCAAAGAAGTTTGGGAATCCCTCAACGAAGAAAACAAAGTATCCCTGTTTGTTCGCACCATCAATCTGAAATCCGGCGAAGAACAGACCAGAATCATCAACAAAAACAAATAATTGTTTTCTAATTTCAAGAAAGAGGAATGATTGATATGGCAAACGAACTGGCCCTCAAATATGGCTGTAACCCAAATCAGAAACCTTCCCGTATTTTCAACGCTGATGGCGAGCTGCCTGTTGAAGTTGTAAACGGCAGACCTGGCTACATCAACTTCATGGACGCATTCAACAGCTGGCAGCTGGTTAAAGAACTGAAAGAAGCAACCGGTCTTCCAGCAGCTGCTTCCTTCAAACACGTTTCTCCTGCAGGTGCAGCAGTTGGTCTCCCACTGACCGATACCCTGAAAAAAATCTACTTCGTAGAAGGTATGGAACTGTCTCCAATCGCTTGCGCTTATGCAAGAGCTCGCGGCGCTGACCGTATGTCCTCCTACGGTGACTGGATCGCTCTGTCCGATACCTGCGACAAAGCAACCGCTGCTATCATCGCAAAAGAAGTTTCCGACGGCGTAATCGCTCCTGACTACACCGAAGAAGCTCTGGAAATCCTGCGCGGCAAACGCAAAGGCGGCTACAATGTAATTAAAATCGACCCTAACTACGTTCCAAGAGAAATCGAACGCAAAGATGTATTCGGTATCACCTTTGAACAGGGCAGAAACAACATGAAGATCACCAAAGATCTGCTGGAAAACATCGTAACCGAAAACAAAAACATGACTGAAGAAGCGAAAATCGACCTGATGATCGCTCTCATCACCCTGAAATACACTCAGTCCAACTCCGTATGCTATGTAAAAGACGGTCAGGCTATCGGTATCGGTGCTGGTCAGCAGTCCCGTGTACACTGCACCAGACTGGCTGGCAACAAAGCAGACTTCTGGTGGCTGCGTCAGCACGAGAAGACCCTGAACCTGCCATTCCGCAAAGACATCCGTCGTGCAGACCGCGACAACACCATCGATGTTTACATCTCTGATGACTACATGGATGTACTGGCTGACGGCATTTGGGAACAGTTCTTCGATGTGAAACCAGAACCTCTGACCCGCGAAGAAAAACGCGCATGGCTGGATCAGATGAGCGGTGTAGCTCTGGGCTCCGATGCGTTCTTCCCATTCGGCGACAACATTGAGCGTGCAAAACGCAGCGGCGTTCAGTTCATTGCACAGCCAGGTGGTTCCATCCGTGATGACAACGTTATCGACACCTGCAACAAATACAACATGGTAATGGCCTTCAACGGCGTTCGTCTCTTCCACCACTAGTGGCGTGGCGACCACGCGGTCTGAACCGCGTCTTGCCTTAGGATGATTCCAAGCCTCGTTTCGCGAAACGGGGCTTTTGGAGTCCTTACGGTTTTTAGTTCGATTCAAAAGGGAGGAGTTTCCTATGAAAATCTTGGTAATCGGCTCCGGCGGTCGTGAACATGCGATTATCCGCAAGCTGAAAGAAAGCAAATACAATCCGGAAATCTTCTGCGCTCCGGGCAATGGCGGTATTGCTGCTGATGCTATCTGTGTTGCGATCAATGCGATGGACGTAGAAGGTGTGGTTAAATACGCAAAAGAAGAGGCTATGGATTGGGTCTTTGTAACTCCTGATGACCCATTGGCTGCAGGTATGGTCGATGCTCTCAACGAAGCAGGTATCAAAACCTTTGGTCCTAAGAAACTGGCTGCTGAAATCGAAAGCTCCAAAGTGTTCTCCAAGAACATGATGAAACAGTTCGGTATCCCAACCGCTTCTTACGAAGTGTTCACCGACCCGATCAAAGCAATGGAATACGTTGAGAAAAACAACGAATTCCCAATCGTTATCAAAGCAGACGGTCTGGCTCTGGGCAAAGGCGTTATTATCGCAAAAGATCTGCAGGAAGCAAAAGACGGCATCCATGAGATCATGGAAGATAAAGTGTTTGGTGCAAGCGGCAACCAGATCGTTGTGGAAGAATTCCTCACCGGTCCGGAAGTATCCGTTCTGGCTTTTGTTGATGGCGAAACCGTAAAACCAATGGTTTCCTCCATGGACCATAAACGCGCACTGGACAATGACGAGGGTCTCAATACCGGCGGTATGGGTACCATCGCTCCAAACCCATTCTATACTGCAGAAGTTGCTCAGCAGTGCATGGACCGTATCTTCCTGCCAACCGTGAAAGCAATGAACGAGCTGAACAGAACCTTCACTGGTTGTCTCTACTTTGGTCTGATGATCACTCCAAAAGGCCCATATGTGATCGAGTACAACTGCCGCTTCGGCGACCCAGAGACTCAGGTTGTTATGGAACTGCTGGAAAGCGATCTGGTTGATATTATGGAAGCGATCTGGAACAAAGACTTGGCAAACTGCGAAGTAAAATTCCATGACGGCGCAGCAGCTTGTGTTATCATTGCAAGCGGCGGCTATCCAAAATCCTACAAAAAAGGCTGCGAAATCAGCGGTCTGAATGCGGATGGCCAGTATGAAGGCATCAGCGTTTATCATGCAGGCACCAAACTGGAAAACGGTAAATACCTGACCAGCGGCGGTCGTGTTCTGGGCGTTACCGCAAGAGGTGCCAACCTCCGCGAGGCACTGGATAAATCCTATGCTGCAGTGAAGAATATCACCTTCGAGAATGCATTCAACAGAAGCGACATCGGCGCAAAATGCTTTAAGAAATAAGAAAAAGCCACCTTCGGGTGGCTTTTTCTATTTTCATCACATTGACAATGTTCTATATGTATGTTATGCTTGAGAAAAGATAAGTCAGGAGAGTGAGGACTTTATGAAACGAATCGCAGCAAAAATCAAAAAGAAAGTGCTGATTGAATATCTTTACTTGGATTTACAGAGCTGTGAGAGATGCATGAGTACTGACAAGGTGCTTGATTCTGTTGTGGAATTGCTTCGTCCTGTTTTGGATGCAGCGGGATACCGTATCGAATATCGAAAAATTCTGGTAGAGGATGAGGCAAGCGCAGAAGCTTATCGCTTTCTTTCCTCGCCGACGATTTTACTGAATGGGGAAGATGTTTTCGGAGATATTTTGGAAAATGACTGTGGCTGCTGCAGTACTATCTCCGGTACCGATGTAAAATGCCGTGCCTTTTTGGATGGAGATAAACTGGTTGATGCACCAAGCAAAGCGATGCTCATCAATGCTATTCTCAAGAAACTGTATGAAACTTCACCAAAACAGGAAAAGCCTTATGTTTTGCCAGAAAATCTGAAGAATTTCTTTGAAGGAAAGCGAAGCAAGAAGGGCAGCAACCTAAAGTAGCGGGATTTCTACCGTAAAATACTGGAATGCAACTGAGCTTTCTGCTACAATAAGGCTGTAAAAAGAGCAAAGGAGCGATGTTATGAATTTCAGTGAGAGGTTAACAGCTCTTCGCAAGCAAAAAGGCTTGTCTCAGGAGGCACTGGCGGAAAAGCTGGGGGTCTCCCGACAGGCGGTGAGCAAATGGGAACGCAATGAAGCCCAGCCGGAGTTATCCAAAATCGTTGCATTGTGCGAGCTTTTTGAAGTTGATCCAAATGAATTGCTTGGCTTTGAGCACCATGAAACAGATGCAAATCACAAAACGGAACACAATACGCAGCGAGCAGTATTTTGGCTGGTCATCGGCTGTATGGGATTTATTGTTACGGTGTTTTGTTTGGGCTGGTCAATGGCACATCCGGTCATCTATAATGGAATCAAAGGTCTCCACGGCAGTTTGTTGGGCAACGACTGCATGGAAGCTTTCCTTATCGGTTGTGCAGCGATGATAGTTGGTTTATTGGAATCGTATTTCGAAATCAGCGGAAGAAACAGTTTTCTTGCCTGGATGAAAAAAGAATTACATTGGCTTGCAAATCAAATCTTCAAGCTGGATGAAGAATAAAAAGACCTCCCAATTTGGGAGGTCTTTTTCGTTACAGAAGATTATTTGTTTTCAGCTTTCTTTTCGTCAGCTTTTTCTTCTTTTTTCTCGTCTTTCTTGTCGAGACCCATCATTTTAGCGGTTTTCTCAATTTTCTCTTTCAGTTCTTTTGGCAGTTCGCGTGGAACAGGGCAAACTCTTGCGTTAACAACCTGTTCGGAGAATTTCACCATGAACTCTACGGTTTTGATGAAAGCGGTAGCATCCAAAACTTCAAAGATGTCGCGGCGGGAGTGAATTTCAGCGCCACCTTTTGGAGCCAGACGAGCAAAGGTCATTGCAGGTACGCCAACTCTTGCGAAGGAAGAAGAGTCGGATGGGTACATATCAACTTTAGTGGTAATTGGGAAGCCTTCCACTTTACCCATGAAGTCGATGTGTTTTGCAACTACTTCATCGCAGGAGCAAACAGCGGTTTCGTAACCGATGAGAACGCCGGTCATGTCAACGTTGATGTTGAAGAGATGTTTGTCCATTTCATCTTTGTGGTCTTCGCAGTAAGCTTTGGAGCCGCAGAGACCGATTTCTTCAGAACCGCACCATACGAATTTCAGAGTTCTCTTTGGTGGGTTTTTGATGAAGTGGTGCATGATTTCCATAATGGTGATGGAGCCGGTGCCGTTGTCCCATGCGCCGGTGCCGTAGATTACGGAGTCGAAGTGAGCGGAGAATGCGATGATTTCTTCTGGTTTTTCGGTACCTTCGATGGTAGCAACAACGTTGTGGGAAGTACCTTTTTTATCACAATCCTGTTTAACAACCAGAGTGATTTCTTCCACACCCATGTTCAGCAGTTTTGCAGCGTCGGTCATGTGGATCACAACGCCTGGGAAGTTTGCATCTTCACCTGGTTTTCTGCGTTCGTTTCTGGTGCGGATCTCTGGGATCATTTCTTCTGGATCGTAGATGGAACCGTGGCAAGCAATGTAGCCGAGAGCGCCGGATTTTCTCATTCTTTCCAGGACTTCTGGTTTAGCCATACCGGTCAGCAGCAGGATTTTGCCTTTTGCATCGATCAGGTTTGCTTCCAGACCATCTTCAATGTAGAGCAGAGGACCAGTCACACCTTCGTCTGGGGTGTTGCCGGATTTGCCGATACCGATGCAGCGGATTTCGCAAACTTCAGGTTTGGTAACGGTCAGTTTTGCTTCGTGAATTTCCGGCATGTCGATTTCGAATGCTTCGATGACAGCAGGAACGCCGGCTTTTTCACATTCTGCTTTCAGCAGTTCAGCAGCTTCCAGTTCGCCAGGGGTACCAGCGATACGGGAGAAGCTCAGTCTTTTCAGTACTTCAAATGCTCTGTCTTTGCAAATGTTCATGGTAAAAACATCTCCTTAAAGCGGCAAGGCCGCAAATTGATAAAATTATGAAGTAAAACTATTTACTTTTCAGTTCTTTGCTGAAGTGATTCAGCACTTCACAGCCGTCCTCGGTAACGAGAACCAGGTCCTCAATGCGGACACCAACGTCACCGGCGAGGTAAACGCCCGGTTCGATGGAGAAGATCATGCCCGGTTCCAGAACGTCGGTGTTGATGGAAGAAACATCGCCGAATTCGTGGCATTCCAGACCGATGGAGTGGCCGGTGCGGTGCAGGAACTGTGGACCGTAGCCTTTTTCAGTGATGTAGTCGCGGCAGGCTTTGTCAACGTCGCAGAAACGAACGCCCGGTTTGACAGCAGCAATACCGGCCAGATTTGCCTGCAGAACGATATCATAGATTTCTTTCTGATGTTCGCTTGGTTCACCGAGGAAGATGGTGCGGGTCATATCGGAACAGTAGGAGTTGTGGATGCAGCCCATATCGATGATGACGCAGTCGCCTTCTTTTGCAATGCAGTCAGCGCTGTTGCCATGATGTGGATCAGCAGCGTTTGCACCGTAAGCAATGATAGGGTGGAAGGAGAAGCCGCCGTTTGCGCCGACTTCATTATAAATATTTGCCAGAATGTCAGCAGCCTCGGTTTCGCTCATGCCCGGTTTGATCGCAGCCTGAATTTCCTCCATCGCAGCGTCATTGAGCAGAGAGGCTTTTCTCATATGCTCAATTTCTTCTTCGTCTTTTACCAAGCGGATGTGGTCGACGATTGGAGAACTGTTGATGAACTTGCTGCCTGCGCCCAGATCCATCAGCTGAATCAGGAAGCGAGCAGGCCAGGTTTTGTCGATACCCATCACAGCATCATGGTCAACAAACTGAGCCAGCAGCTGAACAGGAGCATCGGTATCACAGTAGGTCACCAGATCAACACCCAGATCTTCGGTGATAGGGAAGAGCTCATTGACGATGAGTTTGTGGTTTCCGTTGGTATTTAAGTAAAGCGCCAGCATACGTTCACCCGGATGGATCCACTTGCCGGTCAGGTAGTAGATCGCGCCCGGATCAGAGATGAGCATCTGCTTCAAGCCCTGCTGCTCCATGGCAGAAAGGATGCGGCGGACACGTTTTTCAATCATGAAAAAGCCTCCTTACAGGAAAATCATTAACAGATATATCATACCGCAAAAAAAGCGGATTGACAACCTTTGAAATCAAGACAAATAAGCAGAACTGTGCGTCATTCGCGGACAGTTTGCAGAGTTATCGGGTTTTGAAAAACCGAATAAAAAGAGAAAACACCCGGCCACCAAACCGAGTGTTTTCACGAAAAATGAGAAAATGGAACTTTAAATTAAAAGAAAACCTAAAGCTTCCGTTTATTAGAATACCATGTTGTACGCAATTTGTCAATGTTTATCTTGGCAAATTTGTATAAAAGAAAAACATAGAACTCGTTTTATCTATCACAAAACGCCAAGTTAAATTGCTTGAATTTTTGTAATTGAGAAAATGAATTATTTTGCCATTTTTTAAGCATATTTTTGATGTTAGTTGAAGAAATTGCAGTGAATTCAGAGGATAAACGGGAAAAATATGTATAAGACTGTATTTTTATGTGTATTGTGTGCTGGAGAAAATAATGAGATTTGTCCACCAGAGACGCACAAACTACGGTTGTATGAAAATGGTTGACGAAAATAGTCCACATTTTTTGTAGCTTTTGCAGATTTTCTCTGTTTCATTTTTTTTTATCAAGTTTTTATGCTACAATATAGCCTGTAAAATCAGTTGACAAGACAGAAGGAGAAAAATAATGAAAAAATGTCTGATTGTTGTAGATTATCAGAAGGATTTTGTGGATGGTTCTTTGGGCTTTGAGGCTTCCGTAAAATTAGATGAGAACATTGCGGCAAAAATCAAGCAGTATCATGCAGATAACGCAGATGTTATCTTTACGCTTGATACCCACGAAAGCAACTACATGGACACACAGGAAGGAAAGAATCTGCCGATCCCACATTGTATTCGTGGCACAGATGGCTGGACTTTGTATGGAAAAACTGCAGAAGAGAAGCTTCCAAGCGATATTGTAATGGAGAAACCGACCTTCCCATCCTATGAATTGGGTGCATTGCTGAGGGAAAAAGCATACGACGCCATCGAACTGGTCGGTGTGGTAACAGATATTTGCGTTCTCTCCAATGCGATCATCGCGAAAGCAGCTCTCCCGGAGGCAAAAATTTCCGTGGATGCATCCTGCACAGCAACCATGAGCGAAGAAATGAAGCAAAAGACTTTTGATGTTATGGGCAGCTTGCAGATTTCCGTGACGAATCGCTAAAAAACGCGGAAAACCACTTGTTCACGCGACAAAAATGTGCTAAAATATCTGAGGTTATTTACACATGAAAGGATGATTGTTCAATGTCCGGACATTCCAAGTGGAACAATATCAAACGTAAAAAAGAAAAAACTGACGCTCAGAAAGCGAAAGTGTTCACCAAAATCGGTCGTGAGATCTCTGTAGCAGTTCGTGAAGGCGGTCCAGATCCTGCAAACAACGGTAAGCTCCGCGACCTGATTGCAAAAGCAAAAGCTTCCAACGTTCCAAACGACAATATCGACCGTATCATCAAAAAAGCTGCCGGTGAAGGTGACAAAAACACCTACATGGATATGGTTTACGAAGGTTACGGCCCATGCGGCGTTGCTGTTATCGTTGAAGCTCTGACCGATAACAAAAACCGTACTGCCGGTGACCTCCGTCACTACTTCGACAAATGCGGCGGTAATCTGGGTCAGACCGGTTGCGTATCCTACCTGTTCTCTGAAAAAGGTATTATCGTTATCGACAACGAAGACGAAAAATACACCGAAGATCAGCTGATGGAAGACTGCATGGATGCAGGCGCAGAAGACTTCGAGATCAACGGCGAAGTGGTTGAAGTAACCGCAAGCAGCGATCCAAACGAATTCCGTGCTGTTCGTGAAGCTCTGGAAGCAAAAGGCTACAGCTTCGTAGAAGCAGACATTCAGAAAGTTCCTTCCACCTACACTAAAATCGACGATGTTGAAATGCAGGAAAAAATGCAGAAACTTCTCGATATGCTGGATGACAACGTTGACGTCCAGAACGTATTCCACAACTGGGAAGAACCAGAAGAGGAATAATGAATACGCCATAAATGGCTTATTCATGCGACTTTTTGGAGCTGCATAAAACTGCTTTGCAGGAAGAATTGCAGGCAGTTGCGACATACATGGCGTTTACTGTGACATACATGAGTTTTCAGTATGAAAATCAGAGAAGCCATCAAAGAGTATCTGACAGAGATTGAGGTTAGAACGTACAGTCCGAGGACGTTGAAAACGTATCGGAATAACCTCAGTCTCTTTTTGCGTTTTGCGGGGAATGGTATGGAGAGGGGATAGAGGAAGTCTGCATTTGGCTCTACACTTGCTGGTACTCCTATATCCAACGGAAATCATAACGGAATCAGCTGAATTACGAGCGAAATCACAAGGATTCTACTGAACTTCTATTAATTTTAGCTGAATCTACCAAGAAACTGTCGAAGTTGCATAAAAATACTTGACAAATTATACACAGATATATATAATTTATTGTATAAATTTCGCGGTTTTTCGCAGAAGTTTATGCATTTTTTATTTTATAGAGAATGTTTTACTCGTATGCATTGTAGAAATGTCATAAAACGACAGACAGTTTCAATGTAAATACAAGTTCAGTCCAAAATTTATGGAGGGGAAGAATACTATGAACTTTTTGGAAAAAAGAATAATCAAAGATGGTGTTATAAAACCGGGCAATGTTTTGAAAGTTGACAGTTTTTTGAATCATCAAATGGATATCGAACTCATTGAAGAAATCGCAAAAGAGTTCAAACGTAGATTCGGTAATAAAACTGTTACCAAGGTTATGACGATCGAAGCATCGGGTATCGGTATTGCTGCCTTTGTCGCTAAAGAATTTGGTGTACCAATGGTATTTGCCAAGAAATCAAAATCCATCAACCTTGATGGTGAGATGTATGTTGCAGAGGTAGAGTCCTTTACCCATAAAAACAAAAATCAGGTTGTAGTATCCAAAAAGTTCCTGCACGAGGGAGAACACATTCTGATCATTGACGATTTCCTCGCTAATGGTTGTGCTCTGCAAGGCTTGATTTCCATCGCAGAGTCCGCAGGTGCTATTGTTGAAGGCTGCGGTATCGTTATTGAGAAAGGTTTCCAGATCGGTGGAAGAGCAATCCGCAATATGGGTTACCATGTTGAATCTCTTGCTATTGTCGATTCTATGGACGACGTAAACGGTACGATCAATTTCAGAGAGCAGGAGGAAAAATAAATGACAAAGACAAATCAATCCCTTGCATCTATGGATAATATTTATACCCTGGATGGTAAGGTGCCTCTGTTAAAATCCATTCCTTTTGGCTTACAGCATGTGCTTGCAATGTTTGTTGCCAATATTGCTCCGATTATGATCGTCACCGGTGCGTGCGGATTGAGCACACAGGAAACAGCATCTTTGATTCAGACAGCAATGATCATGGCAGGTCTGGGTACTTTTGTGCAGTTGTTCACTGTTTGGAAGCTGGGTGCAAAACTCCCTATTGTTATGGGTATCAGCTTTACCTTTGTTTCCGTATTTTGCTATGTTGGACCTCAATGGGGTTATGAAGCAATCATCGGCGCTGTGCTGATCGGTGGTATTCTGGAAGGTCTTCTTGGCTTATGTGCGAAATATTGGCGCAAAATCATTTCTCCAATCGTTTCTGCATGCGTTGTTTCCGCTATCGGTTTCAGCTTGCTGAGCGTTGGTGCAAATTCTTTCGCAGGCGGTGTTGGAGCTGCTGATTTTGGCAGTGCACAGAACTGGATCCTGGGTACAATTACCTTGGTTTGCTGTATTATGTTTAACATGCTTGCAAAAGGACATCTCAAACAGCTGTCTGTTTTGTTTGGTCTTGTTGTCGGTTATGTTGTGGCTCTGCTTATGGGCAAAGTTGATCTCTCTTCCTTGGAAGGTATCGCGCTTATTTCTCTGCCTCAAATCATGCCTTACAAGCCTGTATTTAATCTCAGTGCGATCATTTCTGTTACTATGATTTTCTTGGTATCCGCAACTGAAACCATCGGTGACACTTCTGCGATGACCAATACAGCGTTGGGCAGAGAAGCAACGGATAGAGAAATCTCCGGTAGTTTGGCATGTGACGGTATGATGAGCTCCTTGTCTGCATGCTTCGGTTGTATGCCGATTACTTCTTTCAGCCAGAACGTCGGTTTGTTGGCAATGACAAAAGTTATTAACCGTTACACCATCGCTACCGGTGCCGGTATTCTCCTGCTGGCAGGTATCTTCCCTGCATTTGGCGCCGTTCTCGCAACACTGCCGGAAGCAGTTCTGGGTGGTTGTACGATTATGATGTTTGGTAACATTGTAATTTCTGGTTTGCAGATGATCGGTTCCTGCGGATTCACTCAGCGCAATATCACCATTGCAGCTTTGTCTCTGAGCGTTGGCTTGGGCTTTACACAGGTTCCTGAAATGTTTGCTATTTTCCCGGATATGGTTCGTACTATTTTTGCAGAAAACTGTGTTGCAGTTGTATTCCTGACAGCTATCATTATGAATTTGATCATGCCGAAGGACAGTGATGCTTAATGGATAAGCATACGTTTTTAGCAACATATAAACTGCTGGAATCTGATTTAACACAGGCGAATATTTCGTGGGAAGAACTTGATTTGATTGCAAAAGAATATCATAAGATCGAGCAAACGCTCCGAGAAAACGGGAAAAGTTTTATCGACGAGTATCTTTATGATATCGAAAAGGCAGGCATTCACTCCTACCGTTACCGCACAAAGGAGACCGAACATCTTTTGGAGAAAATTATTCGAAAAAAGAAAGAAGCTCCGGAAAAATTTGCAGAATTGGATCATTCGAATTTTTATAAGTATATTACAGACATGATAGGAATTCGAGTATTCTACCTCTATCGTGAAGATTGGATCAATTTCCATCGCTATATTACAAGCAGATTTGAAAATGACCCTGCTCGATATATTCAGAATCGCTTGGAGGATTTCGACGAAAATCCACTGCACAATTATATTGCAGAACGCCCAAAGGCATATAAAAGAACGGGCGACAGCAAAATTTACGATGGAACAGAAATCGAAATCATCACAGATGGTATCTATCGTTCACTGCATTATATCATCAAATACAAAGGCTACTATATTGAGATCCAGGGCCGCACACTGTTTGAAGAGGGATGGGGAGAAATCGACCACGACATCGTTTACAAAGAGGTTGAAAACGATGAAATGCTGCGCGATTATTCCAAACTTTTGAATCGTTTATCCGGCTTAGCCGATGAAATGAGTTCATATTTCCGCAGAATGAAACAGCAACGATATGATGATTAAATGAAAAAGGAGCTGACTTGTAGACAGCCCCTGTAAAAACGGACAATAGACAAAAAGGCCCCCTGTGTAGGATAATAACTACACAGGGGGTATTGCTATGTCAAAAAGAAAATACACGAAAATCAAAGATATTGAACCTGTAATCCTGGCTCTGCGT
>JAFSIC010000042.1 GCA_017439985.1 Oscillospiraceae bacterium | reverse complement strand
CGTACAGTGGTAGAAACCAAAGTTTCAGCCGACGAACTGAAAGAAATCTGGATTCAGGGTGACGATGAGAACGACCGTCAGCGTATCTGGGTCAACGAAAACTAAGAAAACGCAGCTCAGCCTTGTTCTGAAGCTGCGTTTGTGCTATACTGGGTAAAATTTTAGGAAAGTGAGTGAACGCTATGGAATTTACCATCCGAAAAGCAACACCTGCTGACGCACTGGGTATCGCCATCGTCAGCGCCTACACATGGAAGACAGCGTACAGCGGCTTGCTTCCTGAGGAAATGCTGGACAAACGTCTGGCAGATCTGCCGAAAATGGCAGAGAATATGAAACAACAAATCATCGACAGAGATAATTACTTTGTAGCAACCGTCGATGATACTGTTGTCGGCTTCACAGCCTTCTGCAGCCCTTGCAGAAACCCCGATTACGCCGATTCCGGGGAGATTGGTGCTCTGTACTGCCTGAAAGGATACAACGGCTACGGCATCGGCAGAGCCTTGTTTGAAGCTACAGTCAAGGAGCTGGTGCAGCGCGGACACAAGACCATGATCATTGATTGTCTACGGGGAAATCCAACCTTAGGCTTCTATGAGCATCTGGGCGGCAATGTTGTGGCAGAGCGTGAGATGGTACGCATCGACCACAGCAGAATCGAAGATGTCCTCTTCTACGACAATATCGAAAATCTCATCAGATAAAACAAAAAAGCTCCGGTCATAAGACCGGAGCTTCTGTTATATACAGAATATATATTACAGATATTTTGCTGGGTTAACTTTAACGCCAGGACCCATGGTGGTAGCCAGTACGCAGGATTTTACGTATTTACCTTTTGCAGCAGCTGGTTTAGCTTTGATGATAGCGCCCATCAGGGTTTCGTAGTTTTCCATCAGTTTTTCTACGCCAAAGGATGCTTTACCGATTGGGCAGTGAATGATGTTGGTTTTGTCCAGACGGTATTCGATTTTACCTGCTTTTGCTTCAGCAACAGCTTTAGCAACGTCAGGAGTTACGGTACCAGCTTTTGGAGATGGCATCAGGCCGCGAGGACCGAGCACTTTACCGAGACGACCAACAACGCCCATCATGTCTGGGGAAGCGATTACCACATCGAAGTCCATCCAGCCACCCTGGATTTTGGTCATCAGTTCTTCTGCACCAGCGTAGTCAGCGCCAGCTGCCAGAGCAGCGTCAACTTTATCGCCTTTGCAGAATACCAGTACGCGAACGTTTTTACCGGTACCGTTTGGCAGAACTACTGCGCCACGAACCTGCTGTTCAGCGTGACGGGAGTCAACGCCCAGACGAACGTGGATTTCTACGGTTTCATCAAATTTAGCTTTTGCAGTTTTAACACACAGTTCCAGCGCTTCAGCGGTGTCGTAGAGAGCAGAAGTGTCTACTGCTTTAACGCTGTCCTGATATTTTTTACCATGTTTCATTTTAGATTACTCCTCCCAAATTTTCTGAGTGGTAATTGCGGAACTTTCCTCCCACCCGGGAGAACTAGTCTACTACCTCTACGCCCATTGCACGTGCGGAACCAGCGATCATGCTCATAGCTGCTTCCAGGGATGCTGCGTTGAGGTCAGGCATTTTCATTTCAGCAATTTTCTGAACCTGTGCTTTAGTGATTTTAGCAACTTTGGTTTTGTTAGGAACGCCAGAGCCGCTGTCGATGCCGCATTCTTTTTTGATCAGAACTGCAGCTGGTGGGGTTTTAGTAATGAAAGAGAAGGAACGGTCTGCGTAAACAGTGATTACAACTGGGATGATCAGACCAGCGTCGTTTTTGGTTCTTTCATTGAATTCTTTGGTGAAAGCCATGATGTTTACACCGTGCTGACCGAGAGCAGGACCAACCGGTGGTGCTGGAGTAGCCTTTCCAGCAGGAATCTGCAGCTTAATATAGCCTACAACTTTCTGAGCCATTGTGTTTGCACCTCCATAGTGATGTGGTCAATCGGAGCAATTTATAAAGAAAGATTTATTGCTCCTCCCACGCGAACACCGCCGAGTGCGGTATTCTTTCCAATCAGCCTGTCCGGGCTGATCTTACCTCATAAAAGATTAATCCAGTGTTGCGACTTGATCGAGTTCAAGCTCAACTGGGGTTTCACGACCGAACATAGAAACAACAACAGTTACCTTGTTGTTATCTGTGTCGACATTTTCCACCACGCCGATGAAGCCTTCCAGAGCACCGTCGATGATCTTAACAGAATCGCCGGCTGCATAGTTAACTTCAACCTGTTTTTTATCCACGCCAAGTGCGAGAACCTCATCTTCTGTCAGAGGAACAGGTTTGGAACCTGGACCAACGAAGCCGGTAACGCCGCGGATGTTGCGAACAACATACCAGGAGTCATCGGTCATGACCATTTTTACGAGAACGTAACCTGGGAAGACTTTTCTTTCCACTTCACGTTTTTTACCGCTGTCAGATACTTCAACAACGGTCTCGGTTGGAACCATAACGTCGCAGATCAGATCGTGGAGTTTGCGGTTTTCCACCGCACTGGTGATATCGGTAGCTACCTTGTTCTCATAACCGGAATAGGTGTGTACCACATACCATTTTGCAGCTTCAGACATATTAAAACCTCCAACAGAGTGAGAAATTATCGAGCCAGCAGACCGATCAGCAGGTTGAGCAGGTAGTCGAAACCACCGATTACAACGCTGCAAGCAACAACAACTGCGATTACGATGCCGGTGTTGTTGATGATCTGTTTTTTGCCTGGCCAAACAATTTTCTTCATCTCACCTTTAAGGTCTTTGAAGAAGCGGGAGATTTTAGCGGCGAAGCTTACTTTTTTTTCGTCAGCCATTATGACAAAACCGCCTTTCGCCTACTTAGTCTCTTTGTGAGTGGTGTGTTTTCTGCAGAACTTGCAATATTTGCTCATTTCAAGTCTGTCAGGATCGTTTTTCTTGTTTTTGATTGTGTTGTAGTTGCGCTGTTTGCATTCAGTGCAAGCCATGGTAATTTTAACCCTCATATCGGCACCTCCTGATAGAACGGATTTTTTGCCTCCCTCGTAAAGGAAACGATTTAAATTTGGACATAAAAAAATAACCCTTTTGAGGTATCTAAACTATACCACACCCCGGGGGCTATCGTCAATGATTTTTTTCGCTTCAAAATGCGATTTATGGATATTGCAAAAGTTTATGGAGCAAAAAATCCTCCGCCTTGTTCGATTTGCAAAATGCACAGAAATTGTGGTGAAATCTCTGACAAAACGATGGGGAAAACAGCCTGTAAATAAAGGTTTTTTCGATCGTTTTTCTTTCTTGTTATTAAAGGAAGCTTTTGTAGTAAAGGGATAGAAACTGCGCCGAAAGTCCGCGGATTTCTTTCATTGTGCTAATTGTCGCTGTACGGAGTCTGTGGTATAATTATTAAGTATGCATCTGTCCGGAATAACGGACGCTGCGGCGGAATAGGCTTTGATGATTCCGCAAAACTAATTTTGATGGAGCGTGAGCTTGATGAATAAAATGAAAGTTGCCGTATTGTTCGGCGGCGTTTCCAGCGAGCATGATGTGTCTGTTGTTTCTGCGACCTCTGTGCTCAATAATCTGGACAAAGAGAAATATGATGTGATCATGATCGGTATCACCAAAGACGGCCGCTGGCTGGAATACACCAGTGACATCGCCGACATCGCTTCTATGAAATGGGAAAATGAGCCTGCAAGAACTGCTGTTATCTCCCCGGACCACAGCCATCACGGTCTGCTGCTGATGGATGGAAACTCTGTGGAAGTTTGCCCAATCGATGTATGCTTCCCTGTTCTCCACGGTAAAAACGGCGAGGACGGCACCATTCAGGGTCTGTTTGAACTGGCAAACATCCCATACGTTGGCTGCGACCTGCTGTCCAGCGCAAACTGTATGGATAAAGTATTTACCCATATCATTCTGGAAAACGCAGGTATCCCAATGGCAAAATGGGACTTTGTGACCATGAGAGATATGGAGCAGTTTGAGGCAGTTGCTGAAAGAATGGAAGCAAAACTGGGCTACCCAATGTTCGTGAAACCTGCTAATGCCGGTTCTTCTGTCGGTGTCAGCAAAGCGAAAAATCGTGAACAGCTGAAAGAAGCCTGCTATGTTGCTCTGAAAGAGGACAGCAAAGCCATCGTAGAAGAATTTATCGACGGCCGCGAAGTGGAAAATGGCGTTCTGGGCAACGACGATCCTGTTGCCTCCACCGTTTGCGGTGAGATCACCCCACTGGTTGAATTCTACACCTACGAAGCAAAATATCAGGATGCAAGCACCAAACTGGAACTGCCTGCACCAATTTCCGATGAGCTGAACGAAGAGATCCGCCGTACTGCCGAGAAAGCATACCGCGCTATCGGCTGCAAAGGTCTGTCCCGTGTGGACTTCTTTGTAAAACGTGACGGCAGCGGCATCGTTCTCAATGAAATCAACACTCTGCCTGGCTTCACCTCCATCAGTATGTATCCAAAGCTGAGAGGCGCTTCCGGCGAGCCATATGCTGTTCTGCTGGATAAACTGATCGCTCTGGCACTGGAACGCAAATAATTCTTTGATAAAGGAGGCCCTGTATGGATCACAGAGCCATCGGCGTCTTTGACTCCGGCCTGGGAGGCCTGACTGTTGTCAAAGAGCTGCATAAGATCCTTCCAAACGAAAACATCGTATATCTTGGCGATACCGGACGCGTGCCTTACGGCAGCCGCAGCCGGGAAACCATTATCAAATATGCCATGGAGGACATCGCTTTTCTGAAGAGCAGGGATGTGAAAATGATCGTTGCCGCCTGTGGTACGGTCAGCAGCACGCTGCCAAGGGAAATCTCCGATCATCTGGGTGTGCCTTATGCTGATGTGGTGAGACCTTCCGCGCAGGAAGCCTGCCGCCTGACGAAGCAGGGCCGCGTGGGCGTCGTAGGAACCTCCGCTTCCATCCGAAGCAATTCCTATGGCAGAACCATCAGCAGTCTGCGCCCTGAGGTGCAGGTCTTCGGTAATGCCTGTCCGCTGCTGGTTCATGTGGTGGAAAACGGTTTGGTTCAGCCGGATAATCAGATCGCGCGCCTGTCGGTGGAGATGTATCTGAAGCCGCTGATTGAGGAGAAGATCGACACTTTGATCCTTGGCTGTACTCACTACCCGATCCTCTATGATATTTTCGACGACCTGCTGAACCATGAGGTGGCGCTCATCGATCCCGGCAAATGCACTGCCCGATACGTCAAAGACGTGTTGACAGCACAGGGAATGCTTTCCGACCGCAAAGAGTTGGGCAGCACGGACTACAACGTCACCGATCAGGTCAGCGGATTTGAACAGACAGCTTCCCTCTTTTTGGGCGAGCCGGTCAACGGCAGCCTGAACCGTGTGGAGTTGGTATAGGAGAAACAACGTGAAACAAGATGTAGAAATCATCATTCGCTCTGCACAGGTCATGGACGGAGAAAGCGATGAGATGGAGCTTTCCACACTGGGTCGCTTCTATGAGAAGGACGGTCTTTTCTATCTGTCCTACGACGAAACGGAAGTGACCGGCTTTGAAGGCCACAACACCGTTTTGAAGCTGGGACCGGAGCGCAGAGTTACCATGAATCGTTACGGCAAGGCTCGCTCTCAGCTGGTCATTGAGCCGGACGAGTGCAATACCTGCAATTACAATACAGAATTCGGCTCCATGAGCATTGATGTCCGCGGTCGTCAGCATGAACTGAGCATGGACGATAACGGCGGAAGACTGTTTCTGGCGTACAATCTGGATCTTGGCGGCGGCATTGGCAGCTATAACGAGATCGAGATCAACTGGAAAGCAGCAAAATAGGAAACAATAAACTGGAAATATAAGAAAGAGGTCGTTTCAAATGACAAAGAACTTCGTACAGGAAGCAATGAATGAGGTCAACAGCCTGATTCGTTCTTCCATGGAAAAAGCAATGGCAGAGGGCAAGCTTCCACAGGCTGAACTGCCAAACTACACCGTAGAGATCCCTGGCGACACCTCCCACGGTGACTTCGCAACCAACGCAGCTATGGTATCTGCTCGTACCTTCCGCAACGCTCCTGCTAAAATCGCAGCGATCCTGCTGGAAAACATGGACTTCTCCACTGCTTCCTACGTGGAAAAAGCAGAAATCGCAGGTCCAGGCTTCATCAACTTCTTCGTAAAAGACGCTTGGTTCGCAGCAACCGTTTCCGGTATTCTGGAGGCAGGCAAAGACTACGGCCGCAGCGACTACGGTAAAGGCGAAAAAGTAATGATCGAATTCGTATCCGCGAACCCAACCGGTCCTATGCACATGGGTAATGCCCGCGGCGGCGCAATCGGCGACTGTCTGGCAGCAGCAATGGACGCTTGCGGCTACGATGTAACCAAAGAATTCTACATCAACGACGCCGGCAACCAGATCGAAAAATTCGGCCTGTCTCTGGATATCCGTTATCAGCAGCTCTACAAAGGCGAAGATGCAGTGGAACTGCCGGAAGACAGCTACCATGGTGAGGACATCAAAGAACGCGCTCAGCAGTTTGCAGAGATCCACGGCGATTCCTATCTGGAAAAATCCGAAGAGGAACGCAGAAAAGCTCTGGTTGAATTCGCTCTGCCAATGAACGTGGCAAAACTGAAATCTGACTTGGAAAAATACCGCATTGTTTACGATGTATGGTTCCCTGAAAGCACCCTGCACAACAGCGGTGCAGTAAAAGCAGTGGTTGATCATCTGAGCGACCGCGGCCTGACCTACGAAAAAGACGGCGCAATCTGGTACAAAGCAACCGAATTCGGCGGCGAAAAAGACGAAGTTCTCATTCGTGCCAACGGTAACCCAACCTACTTTGCAGCAGATATCGCTTACCACAAAAATAAATTCGCTGACCGCGGCTTCAACCGTGTCATCAACGTATGGGGTGCTGACCACCACGGCCACGTTGCTCGTCTGAAAGGCGCAATGGATGCAGTTGGTCTGGACGGCAGCAAACTGGACATCGTTCTGATGCAGCTGGTTCGTCTGATGAAAGACGGCGAGCCTTACAGAATGTCCAAACGTACCGGTAAAGCAATCACCCTGTCTGACCTGACCGATCTGGTTCCAATCGATGCAGCTCGCTTCTTCTTCAATATGCGTGAGCCAAACTCCACTCTGGACTTCGATCTGGACCAGGCAGTGAAAGAGGACTCCTCCAACCCGGTTTACTATGTACAGTACGCTCATGCCCGCATCTGCTCCATTCTGAAAAACCTGAGCGCTCAGGGTATCGAAGCAAAAGAATGCAGCATTGCTGATCTGGAAGCGCTGAAAACCGCGGAAGAACGCGAACTGATCCGTAAACTGGCTCTCTGCCCACAGGAGATCATTAACGCTGCGAAAAACTACGACCCTGCTCGTATGACCCATTACTGCGTGGAACTGGCAACCATGTTCCACAAATTCTATACCAACTGCCGCGTACAGGGCGAAGATGAAGTCCTGATGCAGGCAAGAATCAGCCTCTGCATGGCAGTGAAAACCACTCTCTGCAACATGCTGGAGCTGCTGAAAATTACTGTACCGGAATCCATGTAAGATTCGGTAATTTCACGAAAGGATTGGAATCATGAACCTGCCTTACCCGGCTCTGATGGACGGCGATCTTTCTATTTTGCTGACCAAACAGGGTCTTCCGCCTCAGGGTGTCTGTGCGGAACAGTATTTGCTGGAACATCCGCAGATTTTGATGGAGCTTGCGTCGCAGTATGCGAAAGCAGGCAGCCGCATTGTCTGCACACCCACCGATGCTGCCGACCGCAGTCATTTGGAGCTTTATGGCCTGGAGGACAAAACATTGGAGATCAATGTTGGTCTGACACAGCTGACCGTCAAGGCAGCCAAAAGCCAGAATAAAGAGATTCTGGTGGCAGGCAGCCTTTCTCCGCTGACCCTTCATGCCCAACCTTTCGGTGAAACACCTTTCCTCGATATCGTCAATATTTACGCAGAACAGGCTTTCGCACTGAAACGCGGTGGTGCCGATATTCTGCTGGCGGATAATATGATCTCTCTGTCCCACTGTCGCGCAGCCATTCTTGGCTGCAAACAGACAGGACTCCCTGTTTGGGTGGTACTGGATGTGGAGCAGGACGGTGAAACCCATCTGGGCTGTGACCTGGTTGCAGCTTTGATCGTGTGTCAGTCTTTGGGCGCTTCGGCCTTTGGCTTGACCTGCCGCGGCAGTGATTTGAGCCATTTGCAGCGCCATGTGGAAGAAATGGCGCCTTATGCCACCATTCCGCTGGTGGTAAAACCTGTTGCAGCGAATCATACTCCTGCACAATGGGCGAAAGCAATGGTACAGCTGCATTGCTGTGGCGTGCAGCTGCTGGGTGGCGGAAAAGGTGTTGGTCCGGAATACATTGCAGCCTTGAAGCAGGAGCTGAGCAATGGCAATTTCCGAACAAAGAAAGTACCGTTGGATACAGACAGCATCTTTATGGCAGGCGAAACAGAGCCTTACTTCCTGGACGAGTTCTTTGAACAGTCTGACCCCATCGAGTGCGGGTTTGATATGGCAGACGAACTGCTTGCTGCAGAGGACGAGCCTTTTGATGTGATTACGGTGCAAATCGACACCATGGAAGATGCATGGAACTTTGCAGAAAATGCACACATGCTCCATAAGCCGGTGTCCTTCTTGTCTGATAGTGAGGAAGCGCTGGAGATGGCACTGTTGATGTTCAACGGACGAGCTTTTGTGGACTCCCGTTCCAATATTGACGAAGAGATCCTGCGTACCATCGCCTTGGGCTATGGAGCCATCGTTCGATAGGGGGAAACAGAATGAAACTGAAAAAACTCAGCCTGCCGGAGTGGCTTCTGATTGCCGCTGCTGTGGCAATTATGCTGGTAAATGCCGTTCTTCAAATCGAAGCGCTGCGCTATCTGATGTGGGGTCTGGTGGTCGTGGTTGTGATCCTCAACATGATGTTTGAGACCTGCCCTGACTGCGGTAAACGCGTGCGGAACCATGTACTTGTCTGCCCACGCTGCGGAAAACAACTGATCGAAGTGGAAGACTTCGAGGATGAAGAAAACGACGAAAACGAATTTTAGGAGATTTGCTGTTTGAAACATACAATGAAAATGCCAATTGTTCTCTAACCGGGAGGTTGGAGAACGAGAACCTCCCAAAAGCATGATATTACTTTTTGGAGGCATTTTTGTGAACAGAGAAAAACATAGAAAATCATTGGAAAAAGGCTACTATAAAACCCACGCCTGCAAAGAATCATTTACCTGTGCATTCTGCGGACGGCTCGTTGTTCCGCAGGGAGCGGGTACAGAGCACCGCAATCACTGTCCAAACTGTCTGCACAGTGTCCATGTGGATCATGAGGCAGGAGACAGAGAGGCAGATTGCGGCGGCATCATGGAGCCTGTGGCTGTATGGGTGCGTAAGGGTGGAGAATGGGCGCTGATCCACCGCTGTAAACGCTGCGGGAAGCTCAGTTCCAACCGCATCGCTGCCGATGACAATCCAATGAAACTTCTGTCTATTGCAGTAAAACCATTGGCAGCCCCTCCATTCCCGTTGGAGCATATTGGGGGATTAACCAAACTGCTGAATGACGAAACAACTCTGTAAAATGAACCCCGAGAGAAGTCGATGACTTTTCTCGGGGTTTTTGTTATAATAAAAAAGAAAATCGACGAATAGGAGGACGGCGATGTATAAAGCTGTTATTTTCGATTTTGATTATACTCTGGGTGATTCCAGCAAGGGAATCGAACTGAGTACGAACTACGCCATAGAAAAACTGGGCTATGAACAGAAAAGCCAAGAGGAGATCCGAAAAACCATCGGTCTTTCCACGAAAGATACTTTTTATGCACTGACAGGCGAAACAGACCCGGAACGTGCCGCTTTGTTCGCTAAATACTTCAAGGAAAAAGCAGATGTGATCATGGTGGATCATACCTCTCTCTATCCGGCAACACAGGAAGTGCTGAAGAAGCTTCGCAGCAGCGAGATCAAAGTTGGTATCGTGACAACAAAATTCCACTACCGTATCGATCAGATACTGAGTCGCTTCTCCATGAATGATGCCATCGATTTGATCGTCGGCTGTGAAGATGTGAAAATTGAAAAACCAAATCCGGAAGGTCTGCTTTGGGCGATCGGTCAGCTGAATATGGACAAGGCAGAAGTGCTTTATGTCGGGGACAGTTGGGTCGATGCGCAGACGGCACAGAATGCCGGCGTAAATTTTGCAGCTGTTCTGACGGGAGCAAACACGAAGGAAGATTTTGAAAACTACCCACATGTCTGCATCGCGGAAGACTTGAGCGGTGTTTATGACTATATGACAAAATAGGAGGCAGCGATGCTGATTCTCTACAAACCATCTTTGGAGGAACTGTCTTTCAAGCAGGACTTATTAGCTGACGATGCGACCATGTCCTACAATCATGCCTACGGAGGATGTATCGATTTTCCACGGGAAAAGTGGGAGAAATGGTATGAAAAATGGCTGAAATCCAATACAAATCAATATTTTTATCGGTATTTATACTGTGAGGAGTTGAAATGCTTCGTCGGAGAGTGTGCGTATCGCTTTGATAAGGAGAATTCCCGGTGGTATTGTGATGTCATCGTTCATGCAAAATATCGCGGCAGAGGCTACGGAAGTGAAGCGTTAAGACTGCTCTGTGACTCTGCAAGATCCTACGGTTTGACAGAGTTGTACGACAACATTGCAGTTGACAACCCATCCATCAGACTGTTTCTGCACAACGGCTTTACGGAAGTAGGCCGCAGCGAAGAAGCGATTCTGCTTAAGAAAATACTGTAAAAAGAACAAGCCGCCCTATGGGCGGCTTGTTTGCTGTAATTAAAATTGAGCCTTGAAAGGATAATCCTGGCCATTGTATGTTAGGATACCGCTGAGGGAAAAATCAGTAATACCACCGACTTTTCCTGTCAGTTTAGGAACCTGAGTGAAGTCTGCTTCAACATGGGTTCCATCGACGTTCAGCGGAATATTTTGTGAGTCAAGACCGTCTTGATGGTAAGTGAGCTTTAGATCATGCAAGCTGCAGTTTTCTTCTACAAAATCCATGGAGAAGCCAAGATAAACAGAATCGTATTTCACGGGGAAGCTGCTTTTCTCGGCATCCTTGTCCAATTTTTCGATAGGGCTGTGTCTGAGGTCATAGATTCCGCGTACAACACTGCGCTCCAGTCCCATAGCAGTATCGCTGTATGGGGGTTCAATGAAATAGAACGCACCTTGCATCAGTCCCTCTTCTATGAACCAAGTTTCTTTGAAGTGATGGCAGGGTATGCTGTTGTCACCCATTCCCACATAATTCAGTGTGAAATCAGGCTTTTCAATGTTAGGATCATTCAGTTCCTGGTAAAAGACCTGAATAAAGCGAGTTTCCACATCATCGGACAGCGGTGACTGAAAATCAGATACAGCGGCAGGAGCCTCGTTTGCACAGCCTGCCAGGAGCATCAGCACAGACAGCAGTAGAATAAACAATTTTTTCATAAAATACCTCCTTCTTACACTCAGTATAGCATGAAGATGCACAAGAAACAAGGAAAGAAATTGTCCGCCGTGTTCCTTGCGGGCAGAGACATTTCAGAGTATAATGAAAACAAATCCAATCCATTTATGAGGGGAGTTATTTTTATGCTTACTTATGAACGTTTCCTGAAATATGTATCCTTTGATACCGAATCTGACGGTTCTTCCAACACCGTTCCTACCACCATGAAACAGAAAGACCTGGGCGCTTATCTCGTAGAAGAAATGAAAGCACTGGGCATTGCAGATGCTTTTATGGACGAGTTGGGCTATGTTTACGGTACCATTCCTGCATCCGAAGGCTATGAAGACAAAACCGTACTGGGTCTGATCGCTCACATGGACACCTCTCCTGCTTGCAGCGGTAAAGATATCAAAGCTCGTGTCGTTCACTATGAAGGCGGCGACATCCTGCTGAATGAAGAGAAAAACATCGTGATGAGCCCTGCTGATTACCCAAGCATGAACAAATATGTTGGTCAGGATCTGATCGTGACCGACGGTACTACCCTGCTGGGCGGCGACGACAAAGCAGGTATCGCTGAGATCATCTCCACCGCAGAATATTTCCTGACCCATCCGGAAGTAAAACACGGCACCATCAAAATCGGTTTCACCCCTGACGAAGAAGTTGGCCGCGGTGCAAATCACTTTGATGTGAAAAACTTCGGCGCTGATCTGGCTTACACCGTTGACGGCGGCGAACTGGGCGAAATCTCCTACGAAAACTTCAATGCTGCTTCTGCTGTTGTAACCATCCACGGCCGCAGCGTTCATCCGGGCAGCGCCAAAGATATCATGATCTCCGCTGTGGATCTGGCAATGGAACTCCATTCCATGCTGCCAAAGAATGAGCATCCTGCTTACACCGAAGGCCGTGAAGGCTTCACACATCTGGACAACCTGAAAGCTGACATCGAAACCGCAGTGATGGATTATATCATTCGCGACCATGACAAAGCAAAATTCGAGCAGAAAAAAGCTCGCATGGAAAAAATCGTTGCGTACCTCAACGAAAAATACAGCCCGGCTTGCTCCATTGAACTGGATCTGAAAGATTCCTACTACAACATGCTGGAACAGATTAAACCTCACATGGAACTGATCACCAAAGCAGAAGAAGCTTTCCGCGCTCATGGCGTAGAACCAGTTTCCCTGCCTGTACGCGGCGGTACTGACGGCGCAAGACTGTCCTACATGGGTCTGCCATGTCCGAACCTCTGCACCGGCGGCCACAACTGTCACGGCAGATTTGAATATGTTTCCATCGACTCCATGAACAAAATCGTGGATATTCTGGTAACTCTGGTTCAGTCTTTTGCGAAATAGTTTTACACATTTCAACAGCCGGTTCGTGGAGAACCGGCTGTCTTTTTAAGGAGGCATTCCCATGGCTCAGCCAAAAACCAACGCTATGCGCATTTTGGAGAAGGAGAAGATTCCCTATGAGATGTTCACCTATCCAGTAACCGAGGAGCATCAGGATGGTGTCACCGTAGCAAAACTCTGCGGGCAGGACGTGGATACCGTGTTCAAGACTCTTGTTTGCAAGGGCAGCAGCAAGAATCATTTTGTGTTCGTTATTCCTGTAGCAGCGGAGCTGGATTTGAAGAAAGCAGCAAAAGCCGTAGGAGAGAAGTCTATGGAAATGATCCATGTCAATGATATCAACAAGGTGACCGGCTACATCCGCGGTGGCTGTTCCCCCATCGGTATGAAAAAACTGTTCCCAACCTTCTTCCACGAATCTGCCTTGGAGCAGAATTTTATCATCGTCAGCGGCGGAAAACGGGGTTTTCAGATCAAATGTGAGCCAAAATTACTGGCTTCTGCCTGCAAAGGGCAGTTCGCTGACCTGATTTTCCATTGATTTCCGACTGGAGTTTTCAAAAAGTCCATAATCTGTTCAAAATGCGGCTATCCATTTTTCTGAATATATTATATAATTAGAATAACGACAGATCGTTGTCGAAGTAAGAAAGAGATTCCACCAATTCCTCCGAGGTGTGTGGAAAGAGAAAGGATGGTTCAAATGAAAAAAGTATTGAGCGTTGTTGCACTGGCATTGGCTTGCGTGATGTTGTTTGCGGCTTGTCAGAAAGAAGAACAGAACACGCCAACCAGTACCACCCCACCTGCTCAGCAGCAGACTACCGAAACCAAACCACAGGAAAATAAACCGGCAGAAGAGCCAAAAGTTGATCCGAAAGAAGAGATCCTTGCTAAAGCAGAAGAAGACAAAGAAGCTGTTCTGGCAGTGATGAAAACAGTGGTAGATAACTACCGCAGCGGCAATGTTCCGGACTACTATGAGGCATATCCATCCAAAGAAGCTTATCCAAAGCTGGAATCTGTTGACGAGATCAAACTGGAAAAAGGCGACGACAGCTGTGATGTTCTTGCTTATGTTCCGGTCGGCAATCAGAACCTCTGCATTGCTCTCCAGTACGTAAATGGTGCAGCAGAAGGCACCAGCCCATGGATGGTTGTAGCAGCAAGCTTTGTAGGTATCAAAGGCTAATCGAAATCCCAAAGGCAGGACGAAAGTCCTGCCTTTTTTTCGCTTCTTATGGTATAATAAAGCCGTTATAAGAGAGGTGAGAGCCATGAAAATCGAAATGCCGCGTATTAGCGAGAAGCTGCCGGATGGCGGCGATCTGCTGACAGCGTTGGAACGAGGAGATGCGGAGAATCTGCTCTTCAAAAATCAGATGATTTCCGGGGAAATCCTGGAGGATGTGGAGATCAAGGGCTGTATTTTTCAGAATTGCCGCATCCTGGGCGGAAGACTGACTCGCATCAGCGCGTGGGACAGCAGTTTCCGCAGCTGTGATTTCTCCAACTGTGTTATGGAGGATGGATACTTCCAGCGAGTGGAGTTTCTGGGCTGCAAATTGACTGGAACAAGTTCTGTCAGCTCGGTACTGAAAAATGTTTATCTGGAGGACTGCAGCTGCCGCATGTGGAATTTATCCAACGCCACCATGAAAACAGTTGGTTTCAACCGCTGCGATTGTACGTCGGCGGTATTCAGTATGTGGGACAGAAAGAACATCAGCTTCTATGAAAGCCGTTTCAGTGGCTGTAATTTCTTCAAAACCCCACTGAAGGATATCGATTTTTCCACCTGTTCCATTGATGGTCTGATGCTTTCCGGAGAAGAACTGAAAGGTGCAGTCATCGCCGCGCATCAGGCGCAGGAATTGGTGGGATTGCTGGGGGTGAAAGTAAAATGATGCCGCAGATTTTAGTGGATGCCGATGGCTGTCCTGTGGTGGACGAGACTATCATGCTTGCAAAGCGCTATGGTTTGGAGGTCACATTGATTACCGACACGGCTCATGTGATGAATCGGGAGGGCGCCACCACCATCACAGTAGAAAAGGGCAGCGATTCTGCTGATTTTCGTCTGGTAAATCTGGTGCGGAAGGGCGATATTATCATTACGCAGGACTATGGTTTAGCAGCCATGGTGCTGTCCAAGGGCGGGCATATTCTCAATCAGAACGGCAGCCGCTATACCAATGAAAACATCGATGGCTTATTGATGAGCCGCCACATCGGCAAGAAGATTCGTCGCGCAGGCGGACGGACGAAAGGTCCATCCAAACGAACGAAGGAACAGGATGATCGCTTTGTCTATGCACTGGAGGCACTGATTCGAGAAATTTTGCAGATAAATTAGAAGAAAAAGGCCGCAGTTAGCCTCACATTTCTTGCACTTGTTCTTTAATTGTGCTATTCTTATTTATATGTATTTTGGTTTGACCAAGAAAGGAAATCAACTATGGATTATCAGAAATTAGCGGAGCTGCTATTCCCAAATCTGGAACTGACTCCGGAAGATATTGAAAAACGCTATCCTGCAAGAAACCTGCCGGAAGGCGCAAAAGTTACCCGAGTTGCACCAAGCCCAACCGGCTTCATGCATCTGGGCAATCTGTTCTCTGCGCTGGTTGATGAACGTCTGGCTCATCAGAGCAACGGCGTATTCTTCCTGCGTATTGAAGATACCGACCTGAAACGCGCTGTGGAAGGCGGCGTTGAGACCATCATCAAGGTGTTCAACCGCTTTGGCCTGAACTTCGATGAAGGTGCCGGCGTGGACGATCAGGACGTTGGTGCTTACGGTCCATACCGTCAGCGTCAGAGAGCAGAGATCTACCACGTTTACGCTCGTGAACTGGTTCTGAAAGGCATGGCTTACCCATGCTTCTGCACCGAAGAAGAGCTGACCGCTATGCGTGAAACTCAGCAGGAGCAGAAACTGAACTTCGGTTACTACGGCCAGTGGGCAAAATGCCGCGACCTGACTCTGGAAGAAATCGAAGAAAACATCAAAGCAGGCAAACCTTATGTTCTGCGCTTCCGTTCTCCAGGTAAACCGGAGAACCGCATCAAACACAAAGACCTGGTAAAAGGCGATATGGAAATGCCGGAAAACGATCAGGACATCGTTATCCTGAAATCCGACGGCATCCCAACCTACCACTTCGCTCATGTTATCGATGACCACTTCATGGGTACCACTCATGTTGTACGCGGCGAAGAATGGCTGGCAACCCTGAATATCCACCTGCAGCTGTTCTATGTTCTGGGCTGGAAAGCTCCAAAATACGTTCATACCGCACAGCTGATGAAGATGGACGGTGGTTCCAAACGTAAACTGTCCAAACGTAAAGACCCTGAGCTGGCTCTGGACTTCTACCATGCAGAAGGTTATCCGGTCAAATCCGTTCTGGAATACCTGATGACTCTGCTGAACTCCAACTTCGAGGAGTGGAGGCTTGCAAATCCAACCGCAGATTTCCACGACTTCCAGTTCACCACCAATAAAATGAGCGTCAGCGGTTCCCTGTTTGACATTGACAAACTGCTCGACGTCAGCAAAAACACTGTGTCCATGATGACTGCAGAAGAAGTGTACGAGTACGTTCTTGACTGGGCTATGCAGAACGATAACGAACTCTACGGTCTCTTTGCAGCAAATCCGGAAAAAGCAAAATCCATTTTGGCAATCGGCCGCGGCGGCGCAAAACCAAGAAAAGATATTGCAATCTGGAAAGAAGTCAAAGACTATGTTGCTTTCTTCTACCCAGAACTGTATATTCCTGCTGAAGCTTCCGCATATCCGGAAAATGTGTCCAAAGAGGACTGCAAAGCAATTCTGGAAGGCTATCTGGCAAACTACGATGCTGCTGATGACAACAGCCAGTGGTTCGATAAAGTGCGCAGCATGGGTGAATCTCTGGGCTACGCAGGCAAACCAAAGGATTATAAGAAAAATCCTGATCAGTTCAAAGGTCATGTTGGCGATGTCAGCGCTGTCATCCGTCTGGCTGTGACCGGCAGAACCAACTCCCCGGATCTCTGTGCAGTAATGCAGGTTCTGGGTCAGGAAGAAATGGAACGCCGCGTGCGCGAAGCCATCGGGATCCTGAAATAATCTTACCAATAAGAGCAGAGAGCAGGTATCGCTCTCTGCCCTCTTATACTTCCATTCCCAAGAAGGAAAATCCAAGAAAGAAAGGACGGGATAAGCAATGGCAATGGAAGAAACCTATTCCAATTTTATTCACGACATCATTGACAAAGATCTGGAGGAAGGTCATGTCCAGCAGATCCATACCCGCTTCCCGCCAGAACCAAACGGCTACCTGCACATTGGCAGTGCGAAAGCAATCTGGATCAACTCCAGCACCGCTCAGAAATACGGCGGTCTGTTCAATCTGCGTTTTGACGATACCAACCCGGTTCGTGAGGACGACGAATATGTAAAATCCATTGAAGAAGACCTGATCTGGCTGGGTGCAAAACCAACCGGCGGTATCTTCTACGGTTCCGACTACTTTGATAAATGCTATGAGTATGCTCTGCATCTGATCAAAGAAGGAAAAGCATATGTTGACGATCTGACTGCTGATGAAATGAGAACTTACAGAGGTACTCTGACCGAGCCTGGTAAGGAATCCCCATACCGCAATCGTTCTGTTGAAGAGAACCTGGATCTGTTCCAGCGCATGAAGAACGGTGAGTTCGCTGACGGCAGCAAAACTCTCCGCGCGAAAATCGACATGGCTTCTCCAAATATGAACATGCGTGACCCTGCAATCTACCGCATCGTTCGCGCTCATCATCACAGACAGGGCGATAAATGGTGCATCTACCCTCTGTACGACTATGCTCATCCAATTCAGGACGCACTGGAAGGCATCACCCATTCTCTGTGCTCCATCGAATTTGAGAACCATCGTCCTCTGTACGAGTGGGTAATCAACAATATCCCTCTGGAAATGACCACCAAACCAAAACAGCGCGAGTTTGCACGTCTGAACGTGACTCATACCGTTATGTCCAAACGCTATCTGCGTGAACTGGTAGAGACCAAGAAAGTTGACGGCTGGGACGACCCTCGTATGCCTACCATCTGCGGTCTGCGCAGACGTGGCTACACTCCAACTGCCATCAATGAGTTTGTAAAACGTGCAGGCGTTGCAAAAGCTGATTCTGTGGTTGATATCGGCCTGCTGGAATACTGCATCCGCGATGAGCTGAACACCTCCGCACAGCGCCGTGTAGCAGTTCTGAAGCCAATCAAAGTTGTTATCACCAACTATCCGGAAGATAAAGAGGAATACTTCGAGCTGCCAAACATTCCGAAAAACGACGAAGCAGGCATGAGAAAAGTTCCGTTTACCCGCGAGCTTTATATCGATGCTGAAGACTTTGCTGAGGTACCACCTCCGAAGTTCTTCCGTCTGAAACCGGGCGGCGAAGTTCGTCTGATGGGCGCTTACATCATCAAATACGAGGATATCGTAAAAGATGAAAACGGCAACATCGTTGAGATCCATGCTATCGCTGATCTGGAAACCGGAAACGGAAACCCTGTTGACGGCAGAAAGATCAAAGGTACTATTCACTGGGTAAGCGCAAAATACGCTGTGGATGCAACCGTTCGTCTCTATGACTACCTCTTCAACATCGAGAATGTCAACGACGTTCCGGAAGGCACCAACTACCTGGATCATCTGAATCCAAATTCTATGACCGAACTTACCGGCTGTAAACTGGAGCCATCTCTGGCTGAGTGTGCAGTGGGCGACAAGTTCCAGTTTGTTCGTACCGGCTACTTCTGCAAGGACAGCAAACACGAAGGCGTATTCAACCAGATCGTTGGTCTGAAAGATACTTGGTCCAAAGTAAATAAAGACTAATCCAAAGAAAAAATGCCGTCCTCTGGACGGCATTTTTTGACTTCACAGATTGTTTTCAATGCGGTTACAGCTTGTTTGGAGCATTTTTATTTTTCTTTCAGTTTTGGCCACTATAATAAAGATACGAGGTTCAAGAGAACTTCAATAATAACTTGAGTAAGAAAGGAACGAAAGAAAATGAAACAATTTACCGCTTTTATTCTGGCAGCGATGTTGATGCTGTCCATGGCAGCCTGCAGTGAAGATGAGAAAGCTGCAGAGGAAAACAACACTGCAAGCAATCAGGAGACAATCGTTACTCCGGAGACAGAAGAAAAAGAGGAGGCTTCTTCTGAGGAAACAGAGGAGGAAGAGATTGCCGAGGAGGTGGATTACTCCGGGGAGTTGAGCGACTGGCTGTATCAGCCGGACAGCGATGACGAAGCTACGTTGGCCTTGATGGAAATTGATGCCTGCGAGTACGGCAGTGCAGGAGCTTCTCTGAAGCAAACTTCTTCAGCAGTACAGGTGCTGAATCTATCCCTGCAGGAAGACATCAGCGAGGCTCTGACAGCCTATTTGGACGGTATGACAGCAACCCAGAAGGATTATTTCTCCTTCCAGTGGCAGATGGCCGTCGATAAAGCAGAGCAGCTTCTGACAGCCGAAGATGCTGCAGTGCAGCTGGAGGAAGCCGGTCACGGTGACTTGGATCTGTCTCAGTTCGATGCAGAGGCATTGGAGGCTTTCAATGAAATGATGACGGAAGCCCTGGCGGAACAGGGCGTAGCCGATGTGTGGAAAGAGCACACAGATATTGAGCCGTTTATCCACTGGGCACAGACACAGTTGGCAGAAGAAGCAACAAGCGCATTATAACAAAAAGCCCGCCATTAGGCGGGCTTTTGATTTATTCGCAGGATTGGGCAAAACGGTTCAGCTGTTTGGCGAAACGTTCACGGGCAGTGGCACTGCGGGAGCGTACTGCCGATGCGGACAGGTCGAGCATTTTTCCGATCTCCCCGCTGGAAAAGCCCATATATTTCAGCAAAATCAGATCGCGGTCCCGTTCTTTCAAAGCGTAGAGAGCCTGCCGTACGCAGAGCTGATCGATTTGAGAATCAGACCCATCGGGAAGGAGGAACGGATCCGCAGGGGAGTCCTCGTTTTCGATCAACTCAAAGGTCTGAGGCAGAGATTTCAGCAGGCGGATGTGGTCGTTTTTTAGATTGACCGCCGCTCGAAACAGCCATGCTCTCCAGTTGTTCGGTACGAAATGGAGATTTTGCACCTGATACAGCCACAGCTTCATAAACAGCTTCTGACAGAGATCTTCTGCGTCATTATCGTTAAAACAGGTGGCAAAGTAGCGGTACAGCGAGGGCTGAAAGCTGAGATAAATGCCCTCAAAAAGCTGTTCATTATTCGTCATCATCCTCATCGTCCTCGTAACGAGCGCCTCTGACCTTCAAATCACCGTCGATCTCAGAGCGGAGCTTCAGGAAAGAAGCAACTTCTCGGCGGCAGCGAGCATCGCCGTCAATCAGGAAGTAAGGCATCTTTTCTTTCAGCATTTCCAGAGTGATGTCCTTTGCGATGCGAAGATCACCATCGATGTCGAGCAATGTTTTATATTCCAGCATATCAAGTGTATCTGCATCCAGCTCAAAATCATCGTCTACGCCTACATAGTGCTCATAGTCGTAGGATTTTGCATTGCCGGTGGAGGAGTGGATATTCAGTGGACAGCGTTTTGGATAAATCAGATTGCCGGTCATGATAAGGGAAGCATTACATTCCTCGATGACTTCTTCGACTACGGCGTTGCCGGTGATGATCAGTGTGTTTTTGCTTTTCAGAATAGCGGCAGTCAGAGATACATTACCGGTCATCTGCTGAACATCAGCGCCGTTCGGTAAAGTCAAAGTATGACCGATGTTTTTCTTTGGAATGGAATGAAAGGCGTTCAGAACCTCCGGGTCGCCATTCTCGGGAAGAATGATGATACCGATATTGGAGATTTCTTCGACATCTCTCAGAGCGTCAGCGGAAGTGATGGTTCGCAGGTCAAGGGTAGGGATGTTTTTCATAATACTCATGGTGTTACTCTCCTTTGATGGTCAGTGGATTTGTACTGTTCTGTAAGGCCTTTACATATAGAAAGACGAAGAAGAGAGGCAAAGTGTCCGGATATTCCAAAAAAATTTTAAAAAAGAAGGCTCCCAAAAGGGAGCCTTTGCTTTTTACAGGAAAATGTATTTTGCAACGAACAGCAGAGCCAGAACGTACATCAGCGGAGTAACTTTCTTGGCTTTGCCGGTAGCAGCCTGCAGCACAACATAGGAGATAACGCCGAGGCAGATACCTTCGGAGATGCTGTAGAACAGCGGCATTGCGATGATAGCCAGGTATGCAGGGATCACTTCTGCCAGATTCTCAGAGGTGAATTTCATCTCGCCAACTGCTTCGAACATCAGGAAGCCGACAAAGATCAGCGCCGGAGCGGTTGCGAAGGATGGGATGGAAGTGAATAGTGGGGAGAACAGAGTTGCCAGAAGGAAGAGCACTGCAGTGGTCATAGCTGTCAGACCGGTGCGGCCGCCGACAGCAACACCTGCGGAAGATTCTACGAAGGTAGTGGTGGTGGAAGTACCCAGAACAGCACCTGCGGAAGTTGCGATCGCGTCAGACAGCAGAGCAGGTTTGATGTTTGGCAGGTGACCTTCTTCGTCCAGCATATCCGCTTTGGTTGCAACACCGATCAGAGTGCCGAGGGTGTCAAAGAGGTCAACGAACAGGAAGGAGAACACAACAACGATGAAGTTGAAGAGGCCAACTGCACTGAAATCAAAGTTGAAGCACTGTCCGAAGGTGTCGCCCAGAGCGCTGAAATCTACGCTCATGATGCCGCTTGGGAAGAGGCTGTACGCGCCCATTTCAGGGTTTGGCACATAGATGCCTGCCAGCTGACAGAGCATACCCAGACCCCAGGTAGCAACGATACCGATCAGAATAGCGCCGTTTACTTTGCGGATGTGCAGGATTGCGGTGATAAAGAGACCGATCACAGCCAGCAGAGCACAGATGCCGTGGGTGTTGAAGTTTTCGGTGAAGCTGGTGATGGTTACCAGAGTAGAAGAGTCCACAGCCAGACCGGCGTTCTGCAGACCGATGAAGGCGATGAACAAACCGATACCGACAGATACACCCTTTTTCAAGGTCAGTGGGATGGCATTGAAGATGGCTTCACGGACATTGGTCAGGGACAGGACGATGAAAATCAAGCCCTCTACGAATACAGCAAACAGGGCAACCTGCCAGCTGATGCCTTGACCCAGTACAACGGTGTAAGCAAGATAAGCGTTCAGCCCCATACCGGCGGACAGAGCAAAAGGCATATTTGCCATCAGTGCCATGCAGACGGTACCGATGAAAGATGCAAGACAGGTTGCGATCAGAACAGCATTCGGATTCATACCAGCTTCGCTTAAAATGCTTGGATTGACAGCCAGAATGTAGGCCATTGTCATAAATGTGGTGATACCTGCCGCGATTTCCGTCTTGACAGTGGTGTGATTTTCTTTGAGCTTAAAGGTGCGCTCTAACATAACATTCCTCCTTTGTTCCGTAGAACGAAAATACAAATTTATTGTAACACATTTTATCAAATTGTCAAAGGAATATAAAAACATTTTATTTGTAATCGAAGAAAAACACAAAACCGCATGGCATCGACTCCATGCGGTTTTTGTGTTGCTAAGAATTGGGAGAAAGGGTAGGGAAAATATTTGAAAAAGGAGAGTAGATTATCATGTTATACTAAACCGTTTCGTCCCTCAGTGCTTTCACCAGAGATACACAGGTGAAGAGCATGATGAAGATAAACGGGAAAGCGGCTGCGATTGAAATGATCTGCAGAGGTTTCAGACCGCCTGCAATCAGGAGACCTACTGCCATAACAGACTGCACGATACCCCAGAGAACTTTTTTGTTGTTCGGAGGATTCAGTGCGCCGTCGGAGGTGAGCATGGAGAGGACGAAGGTACCGGAATTGGCAGAGGTGATAAAGAAAGTACAGAGCAGCACCAAAGCCACCAGAGAAAGAAGCATACCAAATGGGTACTTCTGCATGACCACAAAGAGGCCTACTTCCGGAGTTGCAGCAACTTCCTGCAGTGCCTCAGTGGAGAGGACACCGTCTGCGCCAAGTTTGATACCCATGGTGCCAAAAATAGCGAACCAAACAAGAGAACCAAGGGTTGGAGCAGCAACCACGCCGGCGATGAATTCGCGGATGGTGCGGCCTTTGGAGATACGGGCAATAAAGATACCGACAAATGGAGCCCATGCGATCCACCAAGCCCAATAGAAGATGCGCCAGTTTTCGACCCAACTGTTGTCACCATATGTATTAAGACCAAGGCTGTCCTGAATGAAATTATTCAGATAGCCACCGAGAGCGTTGGTGAAGCTGTTGACCATGTCCAGTTTTGGTCCAACAAGGATCGCCGCTGCCATAAGAGCAAAGGCGATATAAAGATTCGCGTCGGAGATGAGTTTGATGCCTTTTTCAATGCCGGAAACGGCGGACCAGATGTAGATAACGGAAATGACAGCGATAATGATGATCTGAATCAAGAGAGATGTTGGGATACCGAAGAGATAATTCAGACCGCTATTGATCTGCAGAACTCCCAGACCAAGAGAGGTAACAACTCCGGCAACCGTGGCGAAAACAGCCAGAATATCGACCAGATGATTGAGCCAGCGGCGTTTTGTGCCGATGACCGGTTCCAGAACAGAGCTGATCAGACCGGGTTTCCCTTTGCGGAACTGGAAATATGCCAGAGCCAGACCGATGATGGCGTAGTTTGCCCAAGGGTGAATACCCCAGTGCATGAAGGAGGCCTTCATGGCAAAATTAGCGGCTTCTGCGGAGGCGGGAGCAATACCGGCCATTGGTGCAATATAATGGGAGACCGGCTCAGAAATACCCCAGAATACCAGTCCTACACCCATGCCGGCGCCAAAGAGCATGGCAAACCAGGATACAGTGCTGTATTCCGGGCGGGAATCATCGGGGCCAAGACGGATCTTACCCCATTTGCTGAAAGCAATAAGGAGAATAAAGACCACGAAGAACAGCATAGCAGCCAGATACAGCCAACCAAACTGTTTGGTCAGGAAGTTATAGATCGCATCAGAGACGATCGTGAAGCTTTTATTGAACGCTACTGCCCAGAGAGCGATGCCTCCGGTCAGCAGCAGGGACAGTCGAAAGACAAGGTTATTGATGTTGGTTTCTTTCATCAAGAAATCTCCTTTCCTGTAATCGTTGACAGCCGGAAAGCACATTATATCTGCCTTTATTATAGCGAGAAAGGCGGTAGCTTGTCAAAATACAGCATCTGAGAGTGCATCCGGCGAGAAATGACCCCCTCCCCGACCACATGGGGGCAAGCCGGTCGGAGAGGGTTATCCGCACACAAAAGAGGAGGAAATTTATACGCGGAATACGGTCTGTTCCTCAATGTCGGTGGCGAGGCTTTCCAGAGCCACTTTGGTTCTGTGGTAGCGCAGTTTCCACTGCTCTTCCTTGGAGGTGCCCGGGTCACCGAGAGGGTATGGAATGGAGATTGTTGGTACGATACGGTTGGAACCTACTGTTTTTGCAACCGGGATCAGGTTGCACATCTGAACCACAGGGAAGCCTGCGCGTTCGATTTCTTTTACCATCGTTGCGCCGCAACGAGTGCAGGTACCTCAGGTAGACACCATGATGACACCGTCAACATGGTCTCCCTGTAAATAAGGAATAATTTCTTTCGCCATACGCTGAGCTTCGGCTTCCGTGGTGCCGGTGCCAACGGTGGTGTAGAAGTATGGATGGAGGCTGCCATAGACGCCTTCCTGTTCCAATTTACGCAGAGCATCGATCGGAGTGATAACATCCGGGTCAGCGTCAGCTGCGGCAGGGTCGAAACCTGCATGGATGGTTTTATATTCGCCGCCTTTCAGGTCGTCGGAATTGGATACATCGTAACGACCCCAGCGAGTTGCGGAAGCGGACTGGATTCTGTCCGGATTGTCAACAGGAACGATACCGCCGGTATTCAGCAGTGCAATCCTTGCTTTACCCAGTTCTTTGATGGCAGGAGCAATCGGCACGCGGTCAATTTTAGGAATCGGCAGCTCAGTCTGGAATGGCTGACCATTCAGTTTTTTCACCAGCATATCGATCATGCGTTCGGAAGCAGGGATACCGTCTTCACGCCAAACCTGACGGCGAATACCGCGGGCAAAGTAACCGTATTCTTCGGCGCTGCCTACTTCTTCACCGGCAAGGATTTTGTTGGCTACTTTAGCCATCGCTTTCACGTCAGCTCTCATTTTTGCAGCGCTGTGGCCGCCTTTGAGAACGTACATTTCCTTTTTGAACATCTCAACGCCCGGGTTTTCTACGTTCATGGAGGTGACAACAGGGATGCCCAGTTTTTCTTTTACTGCTTTGCAGATGGTGCCGCAGGCTACGCCGTAACGGCCTGCCTGGAATGCAGGACCTGCAAGGAAGAGATCGATCTCTTTGCCTTCCAGCATTTCCATAATGCGGGAAACAGCTTCCTCGGTATTGGAACCCATGAAGTTATCGCCGCAGATGATGGTATGAGTGATTTCAGCGTTGATTTCTTTCGCGAACTGCATAGCAGGGCCAACGTGACCTTCGTGGATGACCGGTTCCATACCGGCTTTTTCTTCGCCGCCGATCTGACCGAAGAACTGGTTGATATATAAAATCGCTTTTTTCATGTCGAAGCTCCTTTCTTAGAATTCTTTCATGGTCTTGGTGGACCAACCGCATACGCGGTCACCACAGAACATGGAGTTGTTTTCCATAATGATGGAGCCGTCTTCTTTGACGGAAGGACCGAGGATCTCATCATCTGCCCAACCGCCGGAAAGACCGTCGCGGGCCAGAGCCTGAAGCTCACCGAGTACGGTTTCCATTGGAGGCAGTTTGATCAGTTCGGATACGTTGCCGCAGGAGACGATGGCATCACATTTTTCGTCCAAGGTTACCAGTGGCTGAGACTGACCGTCACGACCGGTACATTCGTTGGTAACACCAACGGTTTTTACACCAGCGTCTTCCAAAGCAACGATACAGCCAACGAAGTCGGCATCCGGGTTGCCGTAGCCTTCTTCGGCAACAACAGCGCCATCTGCGCCGAGGATATTGGCGATCTGTGCTACAAACTGAGCAGAGCGGTTTTTCTGATCCAGCGCAACGTTCAGGTTGGACATGATAACGCCCAGGAAGTTGATGGTTTTGCCATGGGCTCTGTACAGAGCCTTGATATTCGGGCAGTTCATAAAGTCATAGGTGGACCATTTGGAGGATACCGGCATGAAGCTGCCGGAAACCATTGCGCCATCCAGAATCTCATTTGGATGCATAACGGTTGGAACCACATGGTTCATATCCCAGCCATAGACCAGGTCATTGTAGCCCATCTCTTCCATCTGAGACTGTGGCTGCATAACATAAACGACGGATGGAAGTTTTTCCACTTCTTCACCGCGCTTGATCATTGGAGGAAGCTCGTAAACCTCGGTTTCTTCCGGAATCAGTTCTTTGACGCAGGAACCAATGAATTCAGCCAGTTTGTGACCGGCACGGCGCAGGGCATCGTTTTTCTTCTGCTGTTCTCTTTTTTCGAAGTCCTCGTTGGTGTCAGCAACCAGAACGATGTTGTTCAGCTGGCCGAAGAGGGTGTATTTCTGTCCTTCGCCGCTCATATCGATGACGCCGTCCTGGAAGCCGCCCCAATGTCTGCCAACAACCAAAACGCTGCAGTTTTTCAGAGCATGAGTCACGCCGCTGCCGCATTTGGCAATGTCGCCGGTGTATCCGGGGAAGAGTGTTCTGCCGTCCGGACGAACGCGAGGTTCGATGGCTTCTTTGACCGGACACATACGGATCTTGTCGCCGGGTTTTGCAATATAAAGTTCTGCTTCGGTGATGCGTTCATCCTGTTTGATGAAGGCGAGAGCCTCTTCCTTGTTGATGGTGAGAACACCGTCAGCATAGGAGAGCTTGTCACCAAACTTGATATCATTCACATAGAAATTACCGATTTCCAGTTTCATGATGTTCCTCCTTATGATTGATCGATTTCTTTCCTGAAGGTAAAACCATTAAATAAGCATGCTTATTCGCTGTTTACGAGTACAGAATAACAATAAGCGCGCTTTTTGTCAATGCGTTTTCAGAAAGTTTGTAGAATTACATAAAATTTGAATTCCAAAATATGATTTTCGATAAGCGCGCTTATCGAAAATGCACAAAGACTTGATTTCTGTGCACGGAACTGCTACAATGTAATAAATAATCGCGCTTATCTATCTAGACGCAGTTTTGAAAGGAAGGATAACCATGCTCGACTGGGAACAGGATGAACAGAAACGCAAAAACGGGATCGCTTTTGTGGAAGCGACACAGGCTCTCATCGACAGTGAGGGTCTGGAGAAGATTTCTATCCGTAAAATTGCGGATAAGGCAGGCTTTCATAATTCCACCATTTATCTCTATTTCAAAGATGTAAACCAGCTGATTCTTCTGGCTTCTCTGAAACATTTTAATGAATACAGCAAAAAACTGTCGGAGTACAGCACCATGATTGCAGGACCGACGGACAAGTTTTTGGCTGTTTGGGATGCATTCGGACAAACGGTATTTCACAAGCCGCACATCTTCCACAATTTCTTCTTCGGTAAATACAGTCAGAATCTGACTCCGATCATCACTCAATACTATCGTCTTTTCCCAGAGGAAAAAACAAACTACTCCAAGGAAATTGAAGATATGTACTACGGAAACAGCATTCAGGAGCGCTGCCGTAAAATTTTGGAGCCGCTGATCGATGTGGAAAGCAGTCGTGTGACAAAGGAGAATATAGACCTGGTCAATACCATTATTGTCAGCTGTCTGAAACAGTTGCTGGAGCAGAAATGTGCCGATCCGGAGCAGGATGCTGATGATTTGAATGAGCTGCTGATTAACATGATTTGCTACATCACGGGAGTGGAATAGATATGGACGAACGAAAACAGGAAAACGATTTCTTTGGTACGGAACGAGTCAGCAGAATTTTGCTGAGAATTGCACCGCCGGT
>JAFSIC010000003.1 GCA_017439985.1 Oscillospiraceae bacterium | reverse complement strand
TATTAAAATGATTTTAAAAAGAAACCATGAAAATGGGTTACTTTGTACGAAAATTTAAATTTTAAGGAGTGTATTCCAATGGCTATGAATTTAGGTATCAGCAGCTACTGCCTGTGCAAAAAGCTGTACACCAACGAAATGACTATGTTTGATATTCTGGACTGGGCTAAAGAGAACGGCTGTACTCATCTGGAGATCTGCCCCTTCGGTCTGCCTTTGATGCTGGAAGACGGCAAAACCCCCAACGTAGAGTTTGCTGTTCAGGTTAAAGAGTATGCAGCAAAGATCGGTCTGCCTCTGTCCGCTTCTTCTCTGAACGCTTGCTTCATTCGTCCCGCTGACGAAGATGAAACCGTTGAGCAGAAATACGAAAAAGAAATGGAGCGCACCAAAGCTTACATCGAAGTTGCTTACCTGATGGGCATCAAGAACATGCGTGTAGACATGTGCTCCGGTCAGCATCCTCTGGGCAACAACACTCCCGAGCAGTTCGAGATCGACCTGCCCGTATTCGTAAAAGCTGCCGGCGAGCTGGCTGACTATTTGGCTACCAAGGGCATGAACCTGACCCTGGAAAATCACGGTCTGTACGTAAACGGCGCTGACCGCGTAATCCGTATCCTGCTTGGCGCAAACCGCCCCAACATCGGTTTGACCGTAGACGTTGGTAACTACCTGTGCGTAGACGCTGATCCCGTAGTTGAAGTAGCTAAGGCTATCAAGTATGCCGACATGGTACACCTGAAAGACTTCTACATCCGCAGCAACGAGACCATGTATCCTCAGCAGGGTATGTACACCAACTTCACCAGCATGGCTAAACCCATCCGTCAGGACGGCAAGAGAAAAGAAGAAGAAGGTCCTCGCATGCCTCGCTTCGGTTATGTTGGCACTGCAGCTAGAAACACCATCCTGCGCGGCGCTATCGTAGGTCAGGGCGACATGAACATGTGGAAAGTTCTGGAGACCATCAAGAAGTCCGGTTACGACAAACAGATCTCTCTGGAATTCGAAGGCATGGAAGATGTAGTAGCAGGTACCTACTACGGTCTGGAAACCGCTCGTTACATCTGGGATCGCGTATAATTTAAACGCGTATAATTCAAACAAGTTTCCCTTCCGGGATTAATTAACGAATGTCGCCTCACGGCGAAAAAACACCGGGCTGTCATCCTATCGATGGCAGCCCGGCATTTGTATGTAAAAACTGTCGATGAAGCACAACAAAAGGGCGGCCACAGAGCCGCCCCAAAGCAGATTTTGAATATAACAGAAGAAGCGAAGCTTCTTCATAACTTTGCCGATAGGCAAAGTTATGCGAAACTAAAGGAAAGAATACCCACCAAACTGAACACCAGCATGATATAACCGAACTTGGAATGTCCTTCTTTATAATACAGCAGCGACAGCAGGAATACCGAGGTGGTGGAAACGGTGCTCATCAGCGGATAGCAGATACTGGAGGGAATGTAAACCAGCGCCATCATGATCAGCAGGTTGATACCGGCACAGCCTGCACCGGAAAGCAAGGACAAAACGGTAAAGGATTTAGGAGCTTTGACCACTTCCGGGAACTTCTGACCGCCGATCTTGCGG
>JAFSIC010000002.1 GCA_017439985.1 Oscillospiraceae bacterium | reverse complement strand
TGCGCAAAAATATCCGCGTTGTAGTAAATGCCCCCCAGATAAGGAATCTGCGCTACGGCACCCAGAAAACCACACTGCTGCACCACCTGCCGGCGCAGCGCTTCGTGGCTCTTTCCGTCATAATCGACAGCTGCTGCCATTTCGGTCAAGTCCAACACATAATCTGTATTGATCGCGGCGAAATCTGCCGCAGAGATCTGAAAAACATCGATATTTTCAGCGCTCTCCAAGGAAGTATCCTCATCAAGCCAATGAATCGTTACCGCAGCACCGGTCTGTCTTTCAAACAGAGCCGCTGCCTCCAGCAACACACGGGACAGCGGATTCTCCCGCGGCCACATGGACTGCATCACCAGCTCAGCGTCCTCATAAGGCAGCGCCTGTACCGCTTCTTCATAATCGACCTGCACCTCCACCAAAGGAGGTTCGGTCATTTCCGGTATTTCTTCATTCGTACCACAGCCTGCCAGTAACAGCATCACGAGCAGTACCGCCCAAAGGCATTTCTTCATTCTGTTTCCTCCCAGGGGAATGTTTTGTATATCATAGCCCTTTTTACAGCATTTTGCAACCGCAATTGTCTTCGCACCATCTATCGCAGTCGAAAATACCGGATAACCCTACAGAGTTATCCGGTATTTTTGATTTTGCCGCTTACTTCACGATGGTCAGTTTGACCTTCTTCATAGCCATTCTTCGCCGCTTCAACCGTGATGAACCGATGCTCCGAAACGCGAATCCCCGTGGAGCAAATGGTCTGCATCAGCAGGCAGAGCCGTGGTTTTTTCTCTGCCGCCCGAATCAACCGGTCGTACTCCGCTTTGGTCAATTCCTTTTCCTCCGAAAGAAATACCCGCCGCTGTTGCTTGATGGTCTTTACTTTGCAATCGCCACGATTAACAAAGTCCAAGTAGCAGTTGACCGATGATAGCATGCTGTTGGTGCTGACAATCGCATACTCTTCGATCAGTTTACTCTTATATTCCAACACCCGTCTTTTCGTCAGTTCATTATCGCCAAGCCATGCTAGAAATTTTTTAGCATCCCGCAAATACTTTTCAACCGTCAACTCACTTTTCTCCGATTCTATCAGGTAATTTTGAAAACCCAGCAGTTCTTGCATTGTACCTACCTCCACATATTTTATGGTATTTTTAATATACCCAAAATTTGATTTATCTGTGTATTCCGCTCTTCGGAGAGTCTTTCCAAAGATTTCCTCGTCCTATTCGATATGTATATTCTATTCTAAAATCACTTTTACATAATCCACCACTGTTTCCGTCACTTAACATTCATAGTCGTTTTCTCATTGGTCAAACTATGGTTACGGAAATGAAAAACGCTTTCTTCGGGAAGTGTTTTCTTCCGAAGAAAGCAAAGGAGAGAACGATTATGAGCAATTCTAACAACAACCAGATCAATGTTCCTCAGGCACGCGAGGCTATGGACCGCTTCAAGATGCAGGCTGCACAGGAAGTCGGCGTCAACCTGACCAACGGTTACAACGGTCACCTGACCTCCCGTGAGGCCGGCTCCGTCGGCGGCCAGATGGTCAAGAACATGTGTCCCGTACGAACTGCGAAGTATGAGCGGCATAACCGTATTGCTATGGGACATGTGCAAACCTTGCAGTACATAGCCGTTATCACGGTATAGAGAGGA
>JAFSIC010000041.1 GCA_017439985.1 Oscillospiraceae bacterium | reverse complement strand
GTAAAGCGGGTGTCTTTTTTACTGCGCGAAGATGTAACCAAACTTGATCGCTTTGATGCACAGATACGGATGTTGAACCGTGAGGGCATTGATACGCTGGAACAGCTGACAGCATACCAGACCGGCATTGAATCAGAAATCAGTTCCCTGGCAGAACAACGGAGCCAACTGCGAAATGATCTGAAAAGAGCAAATCGCAGCGGTGATATACAGGGTGTGCCGGCAATCAAAGCTCAAATTGCTGCCGTATCCAAAGAAATCCGCAAGCTGAGAAAGGAGGCAGGATTATGTACTGATATTAAACAGCGCTCCGCGCAAATTGAAAACAATTTGGAGCAGCTTATGACCGAACAGGAAATCGAAAGAAAGGAGAACGAACGCGATGAACACATCAGCCGAAGCAGCAGATCAGGTCGTGCGTATGACGCTTAACGGTGTAGAAGTTGCCGCCAAAATCAGTGGCGAAGGAGCTAAACAGCTTGCCCTGCTGCTATATGCAGTTCTGAAAGAGCAGAAAAAGACTGCAGGACATGTCCGTCTGAGCAATATGCTCCGCAGCGGTAAAGAATTGAAAGTCTTTGCTGTGAAAGATCAGGATCTGCAGAAATTCTGCGAGGAAGCCAAAAAGTACGGTGTCCTCTATTGTGTGCTGAAAGATAAAAATGCAGCAGACGGCCTTACGGATATTATGGTCCGTGCAGAAGATGCTTCCAAGGTCAATCGCATTTTTGAACGATTCCATCTGGCTACTGTTGATATCGCCGCTGTGCGTGGAGAAATCGAAAGAAGCCGTGAAGCAGCGCAGACACAGCATTCTGCCGAAACACAGCCACCTGAAAGAACAACTGCAGAGAAAACCGCAGATGCTCAGTTTGTGGATCAGCTCCTGCAGCCTGCACCCACTCGCGAGGAGGCGCAGACGCAAAACCCCACAGAAGGCCGGAATGCGAAGTCCCGTCAGTCCGAGCCTACCTCAAGGCCCAAAAAGAGTACCGCAAAGGGTATCTCTGATCCTGCTGAACGCTCCGCGCGACCTTCCGTGCGACAGGAACTCAGCGATATACGCGAGGAACAGAGACAGAGGGCGGCAGCTTCCAGGACCGAACCCAAGCGTCAGCAGCCCAACCTTCAGCACAAAGCACCGCCCAAGAAGCCTAAGAAAACAAAGGAGAGATAAGCATGAACAACTACGACAGCATCTTTAACAGTCAGCCGAAACAGTCTGACAGTAAAAGTTTTTCTTCCTTTAATAAGGAAGAGTGGGCAGCTTCAAAGAAACAGGAGCGTGAGCAGGCTTATGCCCTTATCGATGAAACTGCCGAAGCCATGACCGCCGACGGAGAAATTCTGCGCAGCTATCTGGATGTGCAGACTCGTTTTGACCGCTACTCTGTCGGCAATGCACTTCTGATCACAGCACAGATGCCCGAAGCCAATCGTCTGGGCAGCTTTGACGACTGGAAGGAAAAGAATATCTATATCAAGAAAGGCGAAAGCGGCATTATCATTCTGGAACCTGGCGAAGAGTTCACCCGTGAGGATGGCTCTATCGGTGTTTCCTACAACGCCAAAAAGGTCTTTGATATCAGCCAGACCACTTCCAGACCACGCCCGGTATCTGCCGTTTCCATTGATCCGAGTCTGCTTCTGCAGGCACTGATTCACAATGCGCCTTGTGAGATCAAGATCAGCGATCAGCTGCCCGATGGTCTCGCTGCCGCATATCTCCCGGAAGAAAAGGTCATTCGCGTTCGTCAGGGAATGGATGCACCGGATATTTTCCGAAGTCTGTCTCAGGAACTTGCCCATGCGCATCTGGACAAGGGCAGCTACAAGCGTAACGAGTGTGCACTCACAGCATACTGCGCTTCCTATATCCTGTGTCAGCGTTACGGGGTTCCTACCGACCACTTCCGCTTTGATCGTGTACCGGAAAGCCTGCGCGGTATGGATGCCAAAACCATCCGCGCCGAACTTGGTCGTATCCGTGATGTGTCCAACGATATTTCCGCATCCATGTCCCGTGTACTGGAACCGCAGCAGCGCAGTCAGAAAAGCCGTGATACCGGCGCACGATAAGGAGGAAGCGAAATGTCCGAGGATAAGAAAGTGGTAACGCTCAGTGATTTTGAACAGAGAGTTCTGGTCAAGGGCATGAGCGAGTACAGAAACGATTTACTGCAGGAGGGCAAGCCCACGGAGGATGTGGATGATGTCATCCTGAAAGTAATCGATGCCCCAAGTAAAAAGGCAAAGCGGTGGGGTGCCCGTGAGGACCGATAAGTTCTCCAAAGCCAATCTTATTCTCTATGTTTGCGGCCTTGTTCCCGTGACTTGGATCGCCTTGCTTGTAGCTCCGTCCATGAAAGGCGGACTTCCCGGTTTGCTTGCCAATTTCGGAACAGCATTCAGAAATCCGTTTCATATCGTTTGGTGTGAGGACAGCATACGAACTGTCCTCATTTTCATTCTGCTTTACGGTTTGGCAATCGGTATCTACCTCTCTACGGACAGGAACTACAGGCGGCGTGAAGAGCACGGCTCGGCAAGATGGGGCTCGCCGTCGGCAATCAACAAGAAGTATGCAAACAAGGTTGTGACAGAGAATAAGCAGCTGACACAGCATGTGGCTATCGGTCTGGATGGAAGAAAGCATCGGAGAAATCTGAATATTCTTTGTATCGGTGGTTCCGGTGCGGGTAAAACAAGGTTCTTCGCCAAAGTCAACGTGCTCAACGCGAACACCAGTTTTGTAGTTCTCGACCCCAAGGGCGAGCTGCTGCGAGACTGCGGTGGATTGCTTAAAGCAAAAGGCTATGATATCAAGGTCATTGATCTGATCAACATGGAAAAGAGCCACTGCTACAACCCTTTCGTGTACTTGCGCAACGATAACGATATTCAGCGATTGGTAACAAACCTCTTCAAGAACACAACCCCAAAGGGTTCACAATCTCAAGACCCGTTCTGGGATCAGGCGGCAACCATGCTGTTGCTTGCGT
>JAFSIC010000040.1 GCA_017439985.1 Oscillospiraceae bacterium | reverse complement strand
TGGAGCGGTACATCGACATCTTCCGCACGGGGCAGGCGGCTTTGGAGCAGCACACCCCGACCTGCAATGAACTTGTCTACCGCATCCTTTGCCGCATCTGTCGGGAGATTGAGGAAGAACAGCGAGAGTGGAAATTCGCCGCCCTCAGTCCCCGGGAACAGGCCGCGGAATTGGAACGTGCCAGAAAAGCTTCCGAAGAATGGAAGCAGCACATGAAAGCGATCAAGGCGCAGCTGCGCGGCGTGTCTTCTTCGGGCGACGAACCGAGAGAAGAAATCCGCACATAAATCGGCTGCTCCCAAAAGAGGAAAGGAACTGGTGGGCATGATGCCTGCCGGTTCCTTTTCATCTGATGAAAGAAGGAGTGATCCCCAAATGAACTATCGTGAATTTTCCTTTTTCGAAGACAAAATCAATATAACCCTGCTCAACGACCTGATCCGCTTCGTCTGCGATACTGTAAAACTGTCCGGCGGCCACCTTCAGGCGTTGCGCCGCCGCTGTATGCTGATGACCTTTGATACCACCGCCAATGCCTTTCAGGAGAAATACGGTTTCCTCTATCTGGGCGAGCTGGTGGAGCGTTATGAGGAACGCCATGGAATGACACTGCCGGATCTGCGAGCCATTGCTCTTGCTCTGGGCTACACCAGAGAACTTGTGACTGAGGATATGTTTGTTGGTGACCAGTACAGCAGCTTTGTTCAGCAGGTTCAAAATCAGGCAGAGAACGACATTTACCTTCAAGGCGCTTTGGCACTGATGCACGGAGAATCGACCACAGAATACTACGAACGGTTGGAGGCGCATCCCTATACAAAAGTCGGTGAGCTTCTGTTTGTGCTCAGCTTATACGATGATTTCGCTAAGGGCTTTTCCATCTATAAGGCACAGCTGGTGCATCTGCTAAGCGTGGATCACACGCTGTCCATAATCGGCAACAGCAAACCGTACAACTGGCTTGTGACACGGCTCCAGTCTGTTCTGAAGAACAACCGCGGTAAGGACCTGGCACTTCTGCGCAGCCTCTGTATGCTGCCCACAGCTTTTGTCAAGCCGGGAAGTAAGCATCATGCGCTTTTGCTGAAACACGGGTATTCCTCACTGGAGATAGCCTATGGAAACGCAATGCTGGTGCAGTATCAAACAGCAGCTGGCGTTCTCAGTCGCAATTCCCTGGTAACGGAGAAGATCATCGTTGAGCTTTTCCGGACAGCACTCTCGGAAGCATCCGCACTGCCTGCGGATGCCTATGAACATATGCCCACCTTGTTCACGAAATACAAGAGTTTCAAGATCAAGTGCTATGGGTACAACTTTCTTTCAGAAGCGCTCAGCGAAGAACTGGTCATCATCAACCCAACGACTTTTGCATGGTTCTCCAAATTCGTACCGCATACCCATCCGGTCTTTTCTGCGTTTGACATTATGGACCCGCATTGGGATCATCTTGCAGTCGATCTTGAGCCGGGTGATTATCTGAACTTCTTCGAACAGCTTATCCATGAGAAAATGACATCTTGTGAGATTCGGGATCGAATCCAGCGTTTCAACGAACTGACCGGCTCCGACTATCTGCAAAGCTATTGGGAGAGTTCGTCGGGAAGTTTGTTTGAAATACTGGTTGAGAAAGACATTCTGGATCTTTGGGACGCATTTACCCGCAGTGTGGACGAGGAAGGCAGCATCATCAAGCCTCGCATGGTCAAGCGGATTGGATCGTATCTCTATGAGCTGCGCACGCTCCATGCCTTCCATTTCTGCGAACAGTTTTTGCCTGTCTATGGTTTTGCCGGGGCAAGTAAGTTTTTTGAGCGGTGGACCATTACCAGCGGAATGATAGACCGACGCGGCTACGGCAGTAATTATAGCTTCACGCTTTCACTGAACCAGTCCTATCTGGATGATGAAAGGCGTTTGACCATTCTCGGCTGGTTGGAAGAATACTACTTCGAGAACGATCCCAAACACTATCTGGAGTTTGCTGTTGCTGTCCTGAAAAGCCGTTTTGCAGCCGAAATTTTGCCAAAGCAGCAGATCAGAGAGCTGTATGATCTCCTTGTCCAACGCGAGGAACTTATGCAGGGACACCAATCGACTCTGCGTGGTATGTACCTGTCTCAGGAAGAACTGGATGCGGAAAAGCAGGCCGCACAGCAACGGCAGCTCGCTCTGGAGCGCGAAAAACTGGCGGACATGGAGGAAAGTCTGCGCGAAAGCTATAAAAGTCAGAATAGCCACAGCATGGCGGAGATCGTTTCCTTCCTTGACAGATGCAGTTACCCGACTGAGCGGAGGGACATCTCTCACCGCATTGTTTATGAAGAC
>JAFSIC010000039.1 GCA_017439985.1 Oscillospiraceae bacterium | reverse complement strand
TACATTCACTTCTACAACCATGAGCGCATCCAGAATAAAACTGGAGTGGCGCCGCTGACGCTGCGTCACTCCGCTTAAAACTTAATTATCCTGCTAAGGGTCCTCTTTTTTGTGCTGTCCGTACAAACTGGGGCAGTCTACGGGAGCTTCCTTTTTGTTTTATTTCTTCATTGCATACTCGGAAAACAGGTCTTTCAGCGCGCACATTGCATCGATGCTAAGGAAATTATCCTGATTGTTTGATGCTGTCAGTTGTTCCTTCGATGCGTAGGTCACAGAGAGATCGGCGCCGTATTGATTCGGCAGTCCATTTACATAAATGTTCAGCCCGTTATATTCTGCCAGATCATACTCTGTAAGGATAGCCTGCAGCTTCTCCATGAATGTTACATCCGCTTCAAAATCGTAAGCCAAATCTTTTGAATCATGTCGATAGGCAGGATAGTAAAAGCCTTTGACCACCGTGCCGTTTCTTTTCGCTTTCATGGTGTAGTAATCAAAACTTCCCAGTCCGCCTCGCTCCAACAAATCCAACACAGAAAAATGACAGTAGAATTCTGTGATCTCTGTGGACTCGATCACCTTTGGAGCATCCGAGTTGCTGTTATTCTGCAGTGCGCCATCTTCACTTTCTTCAATAAATGTACGGGGCTGCACTTTGGAAATCAGAAGCGCTGCAGCAGCGACTGCAGCAAAACAAACTGTTATAATCCACTTGTTCATCTTATTTGAATCCATCCCATGCTGTGACATTCCATGTTTCGGTGCCGTCCGGCTGAACCTCAAAGGTAACAGTCACATAGTTTTTCTCATCGGCAAACCAACGATAACGAACGTACTTCTTATTGTTGGCATCCCATGTGTCGATGTACTTGCCGTGAACACCAAACTGTGCGGCAACTTCATCATAGGTAGAGCTGTAAGAACGCTCGGTTTTACACCATTCCAGACCCGCTTTCGCTGCATCCATTGTCGGAACAATACCGTCGGCGCTGGCTTTATCGCCTAAGGAGCCTGCGCTGCCGGACTGATTGGAGTTTTCGCTGCCGCCGTTGGCCAGATAATCATTGATGATATCGATGCCCTCCTGGAAAGAAGCTACCGGCTGCTCATAACCCAAATTCAGCAGAGAAACATACCAGTTATCGTGGTAAAGAGGCATCATATCGCTGTAGAGACAGCCGCTGGTGTCGCCTTCCCGAACATCATCCCACAGAGTTCCCCATGGACGGAGATAGATGTAGTAATCAAAGAAATCTTCCGGATTTTCCGGAGAAACATACCGGCCTACGATCTCGATCATGTGGTCAAAGTGGCTGACAGTGGAGTTGTTTGGATCAATTCTCCATGAACCTTCTTCCATATTCATCTGCGCGATCGGGAAGTTTTCCAGCCATGTATTGCCATAGAAGAACGTGCCGTTCTGCAGAACCATAATGCTGCTGTCGCCGCTTGCTTCAAACGCGATCTCCGCGCTGATCAGAGCAAAGCTCTTGCTGGTCTCTGTATCCCATAAAGTCAGATGTCCAATGTCTGAACCATTGGTCTGGATCTCCGCAAAGCTATCCCAAACAAGGTTCATATCGCTGGCTTCCTGATAGATACCGCTGCCGTTTCGAATTGCCCACCAGCCATACCAGTCGCCTGCCCAGTAATCGGAGTTGACTGCTGCTTCGCCGCTCACTTCTGTTGAAGCTGCATTGCTGCCTGCTGTGCCATCGGATGGCTGTACACTGGCAAGAATTGCAAGAACATCTTCATCGTCCAAGCTGATTTTGTTCCCTTCCACTTCCAGCCAGACATTAGCCTGATACTGATGTCCTCCCTCTTCTTCTGCCCAAAGGATCGCCAGTTTTCCGCCGTATTCCTCTGCGGTGAAGCCGCTCCATTTGTGTGTACCGGCTTGGAACTCTTCGACGTCCTCGGTATTGGAGTACCAGTCTTTGGTCGGCTTCATCATTTCGGTATCCGGGCCAAAGTAGTCAAAGCGAATATAGGGCTTCGTGAACAAGTCCATGTCTGATTCGCCGCCCTTACAGATGTTAAATGCATCTTTCTCCAGCTCGTTGCTTTCGGAGAAAACGTCAACGATAGGGATCACTTTCCAGCCATTCGGAACCAGAGCCTGCACTTCACCTGCGTCGTAAATCTCCCCAGGAACCTGAGGTGCTTCTGCATATGTTTGTTCGGATGGTTTCTCTGTTTTCTCCGTCGATGCCTGCGGAATCAGATTTTTATCGGTCGTCGGCTTAGATTCCGCTGCAGCGGAACCGCAGCCGGTCAGCAGAGCGATGCTGAGCAGCACCGCTGCGATTCTCTTCCAATGTTTTGTCATAGTTCTTCTCCTCCCTCAAGTGGTACTAACGATTACTTATCATTATAGGTGTTTTTTTCTTTCTGTCCCCACCCTGCTGTTTGTCGAGTGGGTGGGACGGTTTTGTTTTTGGGGTAGGAAGCGGCATAGAAAAGGGTGGGATAAAAAATGACGGGAAAACGATTGTCGCTACGGGTTTTGTTGTCTTTTTTCTTTGCCGTGCCTGTGCTATAATGAAAGTATCAAATTTGTCGCAGAGGAGAAGTGATCACATGAATGCACAGGAACGAAAAGCCGCGCTTCAGAATATCTACACACTGAGTGGATATTACAATTCCATCAGCGGTGTTTTGGGTATTGACCAGTGGGGCGGTCTGCCGGATGACGGCGTTGACTACCGCTTGAAAGTCAATGGCTTCCTGAACGACCAGAAACGTGCTCTCTACTTCACAGCAGAAGCGGAGGAACTGGCCGCCTACTACAAGGAACATCCGCTTGGAGAGAACGACATCGAAAGCGCGCAGATCCGTGCCTTTCTAAAGCAGCGCAGTTTCTATCTGGATGTGCCGAAAGAATTGTTTGATGAGTTTAACCGCAAGCGCGTCGAATCCATGACCGCATGGAAACAGGCTCGTGAAGCAAAAGATTTCAACATCTTCAAGCCCTACATGAAGGATGTTTTTGAACTGCGCAAACAAATCGCCCTCGCTCTGCGGCCAAACGACGATCCTTTCGCAACTTTGGTCGACTTGACGGATGAAGGACTCAGCATTGACGATATCAGCCGTGAATTCAACAAACTCCGTGAGGGTATCGTGGAGATTCGCCGTAAAATCGAGCAGAGCGGTCTGGAGATCGACAACTCTGTTCTGAAACAGGAACAGGATGCCGATGATATGATGAATTTCGCCAAGGCTCTCGCCCGCGAGGTCGGCTATCAGGACTCAAAAGGCGGTTACAACGAGAAAGTCATCCACGCCTTCTCCTCCACCATTGGCCCGCGGGATGCCCGCATTTCCACAGCGAAACACGGAAAGCCTTCCCTGATTATGACCATTCTCCACGAATCCGGCCATTCCATGTACGGCTACTCCAGCAATGAGGCCGTAGTCGAAGCCGGTCTGTTCGGCGGCATTTCCGGCGGCTTCCATGAAGGTCAGGCTCGTTTTATCGAAAATTTCATCGGACGCAGCCGCGCTTATATCCATCACATCTATCCAAAGCTTGTGGAGACCTTCCCTGCTTATGCTGACATTCCGGAGGAGGATTTCTACCGCGCTCTCAACAAGGTCGCTTCCACCTGTAAACGAACCGAAGCCGATGAAGTGACCTATAATCTCCATGTCATCATCCGCTTTGAGCTGGAGCGTGACTACTTTGCCGGCAAGCTGAGTATCGATGAAATGCGTGACGCATGGAACGATAAGTATGAGGAATATCTGGGTATCCGTCCGCAGAACGACTTGGAGGGTATTCTGCAGGATATGCACTGGACCGGCAGCTGGATCGGCTATTTCCAGAGTTATGCGCTGGGCAACGTGTATGATGGCATGATCTACAACGCCATCCGCAAGGATCTGCCAAACTTCAGCGAACTGGTCGAGGTCGGCAACTTTGCACCGATCATCAACTGGCTGACCGAAAACATCTGGCAATATGGCCGCAGTGTCACTGCGATGGATCTGCTGAACAAATTCAGCGACAACGGTCTGGATGCACAGCCGCTGCTGGACTACCTTGATGAAAAATTCGGTAAAATCTACGGTTGGAACAAATAAAAAAAGAGCTGAGATCACGAAGATCTCAGCTCTTTTTCTTTTCATATCAACCCAGCAGCACATCGCTGATCAGCATGACACAGAAGCCGACCAAAAGTGCATAAGTCGCGCCTCGTTCACTGCCGTGAGCATGGGTTTCGGGGATCATTTCGTCGCTGATGACGTAGAGCATGGTCCCTCCTGCAAAGGCCAGCGCAAACGGCAGGATCATGGAGGCAAGGCTGACTGCCCAGTAGCCCAGCAAGGTTCCGACCACTTCCACCAGACCGGTGATCATGGCACAGACGAAGGTCTTGCGGGGGCTGACACCTGCTGCCAGCATCGGACCGATGATGACCATACCTTCCGGGATGTTCTGCAGTGCGATACCTCCGGCGATCAGCAGGGCCTGGGAGGCGTTGTCGGTACCGAAGCTGACACCGGCAGCGATTCCTTCCGGCAGATTGTGGATGGCGATCGCCATGACGAACAGCAGGACCTTGCTCAAATTGGCATTGTTGTGCGGTTCAATATCCGGGCCAACCAGCTTATGCAGATGCGGTACCAGTTTGTCGATGAGATTCAGACAGAGCGCACCGGCAAAGATTCCTGCGACGGTGATGACGATGGCGTAGCTGCCTCCGTAGTCCAGAGATGGCAGAATCAGTCCCAGTACCGCCGCAGACAGCATGACGCCTGCCGCAAAGGACAGAACGATATCGGAAAATCTGTGGGAAATATTTTTGAAGACAAAGCCGATCAGCGAGCCGATGATCGTTGCTCCGCCGACGCCCAATGCCGTCAATAAAACCATTTTCATAAAACAAAACCTACTTTCTCATACAGTGTTGACTGTTTACTTCTTCAATCTGTCCGGCGTGATCAGCGGAGTAAGCAGAAGCACCGCAATACCCACGGAGAGTTCTCCCAATGCCTGCAGCCAGAAGAGCATCTGCACATTGGTGAATTCCAGACCGAGAACGGTCACAACGATATCAGGGTATGCGGCAACGAAGCCGGTTCCCAGCATCATGCCAAGGAAACCGCCGATGTTGACCACCAGCGTGTGGAATGCGATGTAGTTGGTCTGATCCTCTTCGGGCAGATTGATGAATGCCATGTTGGCATAGGCTACGTTGCAGCCTACACCGATAAAATGCTGGATCAGGCGCAGCGTCGGCAGCAGCCAGACGTAGTTTGCTGCGGTCACACAGGAATACATCAGATCCGTCGGACAGAGCAGGATACCGCCGATGGCAAATGTGGTGAACCAGCCTTTTGCTCGCAGGAAGCGATTCCACAGCGGCAAAAAGGCCAGCAGGAAGAACGGATAAAACATATTGATGGTGTAAATAAAGGAGTATGCCACGCCCACATCGTTGATGAGATAATAGTTCAGCGTGGACTGGGGAGCGTTGGTGCAGAAAGTCCATACAAAAACGATGACCATTGTGATGGCAAACTTCTTGTGGGTAAACGGCTTGGTGACGATATGCCGCAGACGGGGCAGTTCCTTGCTCCTGCTGTAAGGGTATTCCCTTGGCAGGGACAAAATCAGCACATCCAGAATTGCCAGTGCATAAGCCAGATAGCGGAAGAGAACGATGATGGTCGTCTCGTAGGCAGAACCGGACAGGGCATCTGCCACAATACTGGACAACAGAGCTGCACCGCAGCCGATGAAGGCTGTGACCAGCTGGTTCAGGCTGAAATAATTAGCGCGCACTTCATCGGGGATAAACTTGACCTGCCACACCGAGTAGCCGCTGGAAAAGAGAGCGTTGATGATGTTGGCAGAAAAAACGATGAGGACGAAGAGCAGCATTTTCAGTCCCGGGTCGCTGACAAAGCGAGGCAGGACCGTAATGCCCAGAATATTCAGAGTGTAGTAGGTGATCCTGCTGCCCGCCAACAGTCGTTTGCGCTTGGGAAAACGCTCCAGAATGCTGGGAGAAAAGATACTGAAGCAGTTGGCGATATAGGGTACAAAGGTCAGGATACCGATATTGACGATATCGATGCCGTTGGTCATCAGAAAACTGGTGTAGAACAAGCCCGTGGTCAACCAGTTGATGACGGACACCAGCACTGCCGATAACATCATGCAGCTGCGGCCCTTCCCTAAGTCATCGCGGAAGTGCAGTATATCAAAAAAGGCAGAATGACGCAGTCGTGTCAGTGGATTCATGACGATCCCCCTTACTGAAAATCAAATTCTGATTTATTATAGCACATTCTGACAGAAAAAGACCACCCTTTCCGGGTGGTCTTTCTGTTTCTTACTGATTGACTGTGTCGATGAAGCGGCGGAAGGCTGCCTGACCCTCCGGGCTGCGCTTGAAGACGCCGGCGTGTTCCAGCACCTTGGCAAAGACAACGCCCACTTCCGCTTTCAGAATGTCGGAAACATTTTCGGCGGTGAAGTGATGCTTCTGCTGCAGCTCGTTGACCCAGTGAGCGTGCTTCTCCAGCTCGCCGCTGAGTTCCGCACCGCTGAGGATCGCTTCTTCCAGCGCTTGAAGTTCCGCTTTCAAGCGGGCAGGCAGAACGGCCAGACCCATCACTTCGATAAGGCCGATGTTCTCTTTTTTAATATGATGCAGCTCTGCGTGCGGGTGGTAAACGCCCAGCGGATGCTCCTCGGTGGTGATGTTATTTCTCAGCACCAGATCCAGTTCAAAGTCGCTGCCGCGGCGGCGGGCGATCGGCGTAATGGTATTATGAGGAGTGCCGTCACTTTCCGCAAAGACAAAGGCGTTCTCGTCGCTGTATCCTCGCCAGCAAAGGAGGATCTTATCTGCCAGCTCGCAGAGACGCTCCTTGCTCTCCCCGTAAAGACGGATAACGCTCATTGGCCATTTGACGATACCGGCTTTCACATCCTCAAAGCCGTGGAAGTTCAGCGGAGTTTCGATTTCGGCGCGCTCCATAGCGAAGCAGTAATGTCCGCCCTGGAAGTGCTCATGGCTCAGGATACTGCCGCCGACGATAGGCAGGTCCGCATTACTGCCCACGAAGTAGTGTGGGAAGCGTTCCACAAAGTCCAGCAGCTTCCGCAGGGTCGCCTTGTTGATGACCATTGGCTCATGCTTGCCGTTGAAGACGATACAGTGCTCGTTGTAGTACACATACGGGCTGTACTGCAGGAACCACTCCTCCCCTGCCAATTCCAGAGGAATGATGCGGTGGTTCTGGCGAGCAGGATGATTCATGCGGCCTGCGTAGCCCTCGTTTTCCACGCAGAGATGGCATTTCGGATAGCCGACCTGCGGCGCGGATTTGGCGGCGGCGATGGCTTTCGGGTCCTTCTCCGGCTTACTGAGATTGATGGTGATATCCAGATCACCGTAGTCGGTGGAAGTCACCCAGCGCATATCTTTTTTCACGCGATAGCGGCGGATGTAGTCGGTGTTTCGGGAAAATTCGTAGAACCAATCGGTGGCGGTCTGCGGATCTTCGTTGTACAATTCAGAAAAGATTTTGCGAACCTCTCGCGGCGGTGGAGTCAGTGCGCCCATAAGCTTGGTGTCAAAGAGGTCGCGGCTGGTGATGTCATCGGCACAGATACCGCG
>JAFSIC010000038.1 GCA_017439985.1 Oscillospiraceae bacterium | reverse complement strand
TGAGCTGCGTTTTCTTAGTTTTCGTTGACCCAGATACGCTGACGGTCGTTCTCATCGTCACCCTGAATCCAGATTTCTTTCAGTTCGTCGGCTGAAACTTTGGTTTCTACCACTGTACGATGGCTGTGATAGATACCCGCCAAGGAGAAGCGTGGCTTCAAAATCAGGACATCCTCTTCCTTTTCCTGCGTGGTGATAGTAAATACAGTAGCACTGGATCCATTCCCAATGATCAGCGGGATTTCCAGCTTTCCGTTATCCAGTTCCACGATCTCACCGACCAGAATCTCATCGGCATTGACGGGATTTCCTACAGCGAAAAACCACAGGACAGGAAGAGAAAACATCAGCAAACACAGCAGAAGAAACACGAAAGGATTCTGAATCACACGATCCTTTTTAGGGTCCTCGGTCTCTTCCTCGGTCTGTTCTGCATCCAACAATTCATCATCATCGTAATATTCCAGTTCGTTTTTCTCGTCGTTCATGCTCGCTCTCCCTCCCATGATATATACTGATTATAACACAGGAACGTACAAAATGTTTCTCCTATCTGTAAATATTTCTGTAAGCAAATATTTTCCATTCAAGTTCATAAAAAAGCTCTTTCTTCCACTCATAAAACATGATATACTGATAATAATTATGACGGGAGGTGAGGTTTTGTCCAAGAAAAAGTTATGTATTACGGCGATAATGCTGGCTCTGGTATTGTTTAGCGCTTGCGAGGAAAAGAACCCCAATCTTCCCGACAATGCCGCTACTGCTGTTTCTCCGCCTGTGCAGGAGCAATCAGAAAGCAAGCCCGTCGGCGACACCGCTCAAAATGCAGAAATTCTGGAACCGCCTGCCGAAAGCCCTGCCGCAGACCCGCAAACCACCAAGGAAAACGTCTCCGGCGATGGTTTCCTGACCGAAGTCGAAACACAGGTCATGAACCTCATCAATCAGGAGCGCCTGTCTTTGGGACTCACTGAACTGGAATACGATCCTATGCTGCAGAATACCGCCCGTATCCGCAGCAAAGAACTCTGTCAGCAGATGTCAGACCAAACATTGTCCCATGAGCGTCCTGACGGAAACAGTTGGTCCACCGTCATGACCCGCGATATTCCTATTCAGAACCTGATCGGTGCCGGTGAAATCCTCGCCCGCGAGAAAACCACCGATGGCGGCGGTGCAACACAGGAACCGATCCCTGCAAAGGACTGGTTCCTCCTGTGGAAATCCAGCCAGTCTCACTACGACAATATTACTTGGCCAGAAGCTGAAAAAATCGGCGTCGGCATTTACTATGAGATTCGCGACGGCGAATATTACACCAACGCAACGGTGCACTTTGGCATCTACGCGGACGAACCGCTGTCTTAACAGCAGATTGAGAAAAGGGAGAACAACCATGATGAACAGCTTGACCCTGCGCCTTGCAACTGAACAGGATATTCCCTGTGCTATGTCCATGATTCAGGCGGCAAAAGATTATCATAAAGAAATCGGCTTGGACCAGTGGAATGAGGACTACCCTGCCCGCTCCGATATTGAAGCGGATGTTTCCACACAGAAAGGCTACTTTCTCTGTGACGGTGAGCAGAAAGTCGCTTACCTCTGCTTTGATTTGGACGGCGAAGCCAACTACAATGAATTGGAGGGTCAATGGCTGACTCCGGAGGACAGCATCTATCTGGTTATCCACCGTCTTGCCATGGACGGCAACCAGCGCGGAAAAGGCTATTCCTCGGCTGTTTTCCCACTGGCAGAACAATTCTGTCGCGAGAGGGGCATCCACAGCATTCGTGTGGACACGCATGCTGAAAATAAAATCATGCAGCACCTGATTCCCAAAGCCGGTTTTACTTACTGCGGCATCGTTTACTACGATGGCAGCCCGAGAACTGCTTTTGAAAAAATTATCGATTAACAAAACAGCCACAGCATCTGCTGTGGCTGTTTTTATTTTTTCGCCTGCGTACGCAGCTGTGTGTACTTGTTTTTCGTTGCCATACCACCACGGATATGCCGCTCCTGTTTATTCTTATCCAGCACCTTCTGAACCTGTGCCTGCAGATTTGGATTGATCTGCAGCAGACGGAAGCTGACATCTTTATGAATCGTGCTTTTGCTCAAGTGAAACACCTTTGCCGCCTGCCGAACGGTAGCTTCGTGGTCCACGATATAATTTCCCAGCATGATAGCGCGCTCTTCAGGGATCCCTTTCACCCTTTCTCCCTCCCTCTCTGCCCTTAACAGGGACTCTTGGGACATATATATGATAGAGATAAACGAAAAAAGAACCGTTTATTGCACGCTGTACGCCTGTTTCAGCATATCTTTCCAAAGCCTCAAAATCTCCCTTGAGCACAAAAATAAGAGCCTGCGTTGCCGCAGGCTCTTTCTTTATGGGATTATGCTTCTTTCAGTGCTTCTTCTACTTCTGCTCTCAGCGGAATGGATGGAACCGCACCAGCACGGGTTACTGCGATAGAGGACGCTTTCGCGCTCATTTTCAGTACGTCCGGAATTGGCATTCCTTCTGCCAGACCAGCCAGGAAGTAACCGGTGAAGGTATCGCCGGCAGCAGTGGTATCCACCGCTTTTACTTTGAAGATCGGCTGATAGTGTTTCTGTTCTGCATCAGCGTACATTGCACCGTCTTTACCCAGAGTCAGAACGATCTTCGCATGAGGGAACAGTTCCTTCATTTTAGCAATGATTTCTTCCGGATCGGTCAGGCCGGTAACCTGTGCGCCTTCTACTTCGTTAAGAAGGAAGATGCTGATTTTTTTCATATCCACTGCATCCAGTTTCTCGTTGTATGGGGATGGATTCAGTGCGATCTGCATGCCTTTTTCGTAAGCTTTATCTACGATATATGGCAGCATATTTACTTCGTTCTGCAGGAGAAGCATATCTTCACTGCTGAAGTGGCTGAGAACCTCGTCCACATAAGCTTCGGTCAGCATCTGGTTTGCGCCGCCGAAGAGCAGAATGCAGTTCTGAGCATTTTTGTCGATCTGGATCACGGTATGACCGGTCACGCCGCCTTCGATTTTCTGAATGAAATCAGATTTTACGCCATGCTCTTTGCAGGCATCAAGGAAAGGCTGGCCGTCTTCACCGATGAGACCGCCGTGATAAACATCAACACCGGCTTTTGCCAGAGCAACGGACTGGTTCATACCTTTGCCGCCCAGGAAGGTGTTTCTGCTGCCGGTAGCCTCAGTTTCACCAGGCTGAATGATGTGGTCCACGCTGTACACATAGTCCAGATTCATGGAACCAATGTTCAATACTTTCATGTTTGATCTCCTATGCGTTTGCAGCGGTAATCAGAGTAACTTCTACTGGAATATTTTTTGCGATGCCTTCGCCGTTGATCAGTTTAACAGCGTTTTCTACTGCGGTGGAACCGATCAGTGCTGGCTGCTGTGCGATAGTACCAGCCATACGGCCTTCTTTGATGGATGCGATCGCATCGTCGGTAGCGTCAAAGCCCATTACCAGAATGTTTTTGCTTGCACCTGCGATTGCTTCTACTGCACCCAGTGCCATTTCGTCATTTGCTGCGAATACTGCCTGGATGTCGCCGTTAGCCTGGAGCATGTTTTCCATTACGGACATACCCTGAGCACGGTCGAAGTTTGCGGTCTGGGAAGCTACGACAGTCAGTTTGCTGTCAGCTACATTGTGGAAGCCCTGGCTTCTTTCGATTGCTGCGGATGCGCCCGGAACGCCTTCCAGCTCAGCAACTTTTACGCCTTCGCCGAGGGTGTCAACGATGTACTGGGTTGCCAGTTCTGCACCGAGAATATTGTCGGATGCGATCTGGCAGTCGATTTCTACGCCGTTTACTGCACGGTCAACTGCGATAACGCGAACGCCTTTTGCAATTGCAAATTCAACAGCACCGGTAACTGCGTCAGAGTCAACTGGGTTTACGATCAGAACGGAGATACCTTTTGCTACCAGGTCTTCGATGTCGGAAACCTGTTTGGTTACGTCGTCGCCTGCGTCAGCTACGCTCAGTGCAACATTCAGAGATGCTGCTGCCTGTTCAGCGCCTTCTGCCAGAGTTACGAAGAATGGGTTGTTCAGGGTAGATACGGAGAGACCGATGGAGCCGTTGCCTACGATTTCAACCGGAGCAGAAACTTCAGCGGATGGAGCTTCTTCTTTTGGCTGGTTGTAGGTGTCAGCGTTTTCTTTGGTTACCAGAGTAACTTCTACTGGGATGGATTTTTCGATGGATTCGCCATTCATCAGTTTGATCGCATTTTCTACTGCGGTAGAACCGATCAGTGCTGGCTGCTGTGCGATGGTACCAGCCATACGGCCTTCTTTAATGGATGCAATTGCATCGTCAGTAGCGTCGAAGCCCATTACCAGAATGTCTTTGGATGCGCCGGAGATTGCTTCCATTGCGCCCAGTGCCATTTCGTCGTTTGCTGCGAATACTGCCTGGATGTCGCCGTTAGCCTGGAGC
>JAFSIC010000037.1 GCA_017439985.1 Oscillospiraceae bacterium | reverse complement strand
ATTTTCTGCTTTTCCGGAGCAAAATCCGCTTCTTCATAAGGATTTCTCAGAACCGGTTTGCCGAATTCCTCAACAATACCATGCTTCACCATATTTTTGATGACAGCAGTGGTCACACCGCAGAAGTAGGCCGCTTCTTTCACGGAAGCACAGCCGCAGTCCAACAGCAGACGATACACCGACTTCTGTTTTGGCGTCATGCCCTGCGGTTCTTCCTCACCGCTTTCATACTGCTCCGCCAGGCGGATCATCTGTACGGTGACGTCTTTGGTTTTCTGCCGCACATCTTCCGTCAGAAGCACAGCCTGCTCATTGATCAGCCACGCCATTGCACGGTTATTCTGATTGATCTCCAGTTCTTCCTGCAAAAGAGCCAGCGCTACCGGCTTTTTCTTACTGCGCAGATAAGTTAAGATTCGGTCAATGTCCTCCGGTCGGCCCTCCTGCATGGGGTCCTCCCAACGAGGATTCAGAGAACAAAGAACATTGATCTTCACTCCCAGACCCGACGGAATCAGCACCTTCATGGCATCATACCAAGTGCAGAATACCCGTTCATGAAGCAGTTTCATCAACCACAACTGTTCTTCGTTGAGGATGGGTTCCGCATCCACCTGTGCCGCTACTTCTTTCAGCGGCTTTTCCGGAATTATCGTCTCTTCCTCTACGGAAAGCACCAAACCCTGCCGTTTGCGGTTCGCAGCGCCGAAAGGAACCATAACACGACAGCCGGCTTTCAGGCTTTCCTCCAGTGTAGAGGGTACATAATAAGAAAAGGGGCTGTCAAAAGCATAGGTCGTTTTCTCAACGACCACATTCGCCAGAAGCGCCATGCTTTTTCACCCCCTCACAGTCTTATTCTGCGTCTTTGGTTTTTACCAGTTCGCTGACTTTGGATTTGCCGTTTGCAAATTCGCCCAGAGCAGCAGTAACAGGTTTCACTTCCAGCGGAGAACCCGCAGCTTCTGCTTCGTCAGCCATTTCACGGGCACGTCTTGCAACTGCAACAACGAAAGCGTAAGCGCTTTCTCCTTCTCTCAAAATCTGAGCCATAGTTGGTCTAAGCATGATGTTCCACCTCTTCAATAAAATCTTTCATTTCAATATTCCGGCAGCGGCCGGCTTCGATAATATGTTCCAGACGCTGAGCAGCGGCTTCCACCGTGTCGTTCACCAGAATGTAATCGTAGTGAACAGCCTGTTTCAGCTCGCCGCGAGCGATATTCAGACGATTTTCAATGGTTGCGGCATCTTCGGTACCACGACCGACCAGACGGTCACGAAGCTCTTCCCAGGATGGTGGAGCCACAAATACCAGCAGCGCATTTGGACATTTTTCTTTCACAAGCAGTGCGCCCTGCACTTCGATCTCCAGAACGATATCCTTGCCCTGTGCCAGTGCTTCGTCCACTTTATCCTTTGGAGTTCCATAATAGTTCTGGTTGTACTGAGCGTATTCCAGCATATTGCCTTCTTCGACCTTTTTGAGGAATTCCTCTTTGGTCAGGAAGTAGTAATGCACACCGTTCTCCTCACCCGGTCTTGGCTGACGGGTCGTTGCGGAGATGGACAGAGCCACATTCTCTCTGCCCTGCAGAAATTCTTTCAGAACGGTGCCTTTTCCCACGCCGCTTGGGCCGGAAAAGACGATCAGCTGCCCTTTATTCATCATCTTCCATATCCTCCTGTTCATCCTCTTCATTGTCTACTCGGTTGGCAACCGTTTCAGGCTGCACCGCAGAGAGGATGACATGATCGCTGTCCATGATGATCACAGCACGGGTGCGTCTGCCGTAGGTCGCATCGATCAGGTCGCCGCGCTCACGAGCTTCCGTGATGATACGTTTGATCGGTGCGGATTCCGGGCTGACGATGGCGATCAGACGATTGGCTGATACCATATTGCCGAAACCGATGTTGATCAGCTTCATGTTGACTCCTCCTTATTTTTTCGGTTTGCGATGAACGATCGGTCTGCGTTCCTTCTCATGAAGCTGAACACGGTAACCGATCATAATATCTGCCGCAGTAAAGCCCACTGCGCAGATGAACGCAAATGGAATGATCCATGCGTTATCAACAAAAAACAGAACCGCAGCTACACCGGCCATATCCATGAGGAAAGGCAGGATCACCAACATCCAGCAAATGATGGACAGTACACTGCAAACGCGCTGTGCGTTTTTGAGTTTTTTCCATTTATTTTCGATGATCATAACAATAACTCCGCCTCTGACTTATTCGATATTCTGGATCTGTTCACGGATCTTTTCGATCTCGGATTTGATATCCACAACGATTTTTGCGATGTTCACATCCTGTGCTTTGGAACCGATGGTGTTGGTCTCACGATTGAACTCCTGTACCAGGAAGTCCAGTTTGCGGCCTACCGGTTCATTTGCGGTCAGAATATCACGGAACTGTTTGATATGACTTCTCAGGCGAACGGTTTCTTCGTCCACAGCGATCTTATCGGCAAAGATTGCAGCTTCCGCAAGGATTCTTGCTTCATCCACAGTATTGTCGCCGAGGATCTCATCCATCTTCGCTTTCAGGCGGGAACGGTAGTTTTCCAGAGTTTTTGGAGACTGAACTTCCACTTCGCCGACCCAGTTTTCAATGTTTACAAGACGGTTCAGCAGATCCTGCTCCATTTTCTCGCCTTCCTGACTGCGCATGGAAACAAAACGTTCCACTGCTTCGTCGGCAGTTTCCTGAACCATTGCCCAAATTTCATCCTCATCTTCCTCTGCTCTTGCCACAGTAAAGATGTCGGAGAAACGTGCCATCTGAGATACAGTCACATCGTTTCTGATCTGCAGTTCCTCGGACAAAGATTTCAGCGCATCGTAATAAGCCTTCGCCAGGCCGTGGTTGATACGAACCACGCTGGTGGTTTCCCCTTCAACTGCAGCGATCATCACACTGACTTCGATCTTACCGCGGGAAATGGTGGTTTTCAGATGACTTTTCAGGCGCTCTTCCAGATAAGAGTATGCTCTCGGCACTCTTGCAGAGAATTCAAAGTAACGGTGGTTCACCGAACGAATTTCAACGGTGATCTCCTTGTTTGCAAACACCTTCTGAGCACGACCAAAGCCGGTCATACTTTTGATCAAATCCATCTGCTCCTTTCCGTAATCAAATGCTTTTTTGCATTCCTGTTCTTCTTGAAAATATCCGCTTTCACTTCTTAATTTGAAAGCTTCTCCATCATATTATTTTACTATATAAAAAGAGCCTCTGTCAAGGATTCTCGGCCTTTCCAAAAGCTCTTGTTCAACTTTCTTATGGAATACAGTAAAGGTTCGTGTCCCACGCAGGGATATAGCGATAGTGTCGGAAGTAGAAGCGATAATCCGGACAAAGTTCTCGCATCTGCATCGGCAGCGCATACAAATCTTCGCTGCGGTGATATGCGGAAATCAGCATCTTCGGCTTCCAGCGTTCGATGGTTTTTCTACAGCCCTCGATGGCTTCTTTTTCGCCGCCTTCCACGTCCATGTTCACAAAGGAAACTCGTGCACCCTGCATGGCGTTATCCAGAGAATCTACCGGCGTTTCGATGCCCTGTGTTTTGGAAAGTGCAGACTGACGTCCCGCCTTATTGGAGAAAAGCATGATACCGCTTTCTTTATAAGCCGCAACGTTGAGCAGATTTGCCTTATCGCTGAGACCCATGCTTTCCACATTCAGACAGAGCTTTTTATAGTTTTTTCTGTCCGGCTCGAACGCACAGATGGAGTGCACTTGACCATTGGTAAAACGCAGCAGCTCCTGAATAGTATCGCCTTTATAAGCACCCAAGTCTACATAATCTTCCTGCTCATCGGGCTTGATGACATTGGCATAAGCCTCCTCCACCGGAGTTTCACAATGAGTCAGATAATGCAGCTTGCCGCTGACCTTGAAATTAAGGATATCTCTGTACACAATGCGGGACTGCTCATCTGCCAGCCAACTGTAAACTTCCTCAAATTCTTTCTCATGCTCCCGATAGAAGTCCATGGTAAAGAGATTGTCTCCTGCAACGGGAACATCTGGCGCATAAAATTCATGCTTTTCCGCAATGCGATGGATCATCTCCGTTGTTGCTTCGTCGTGGATGGCGAAAGCCATGAGAATAATGAAGTCTCCGAATTCTTTCTCCATATCCGCCAGATGCTTCACCGGGAAT
>JAFSIC010000036.1 GCA_017439985.1 Oscillospiraceae bacterium | reverse complement strand
TGCAGTACTTGCGAACCGATTATGGTAACGAGTACTTTATTGGAACGATCCCTTATTGCCATGACACCGGCGCTACCGACCATAGTGACAAAGTATATACCTATTCTATAACTAAAGTGTACCAGTGTACCTATTGTGGTGTTCAAAGCACGATTGAAGAAGATGATGGTATGAGCTACCGTTGTCCATAATAGCCGTTTTCCGCACAGCCCTCACGGGCTGTGCTTTTTTTCTGCCTTATTTTATGGTACAATAACAGCATATTGAGAAATGAAAGGACGATACCATGAATCCTTCTCTTTTGATCTGGGATTTTAACGGCACCATTCTCAATGACGGTCACCTTTTGGTCGCTGTCAACAACGAGATGAACCGCATGCGCGATCTGCCGGAAATCACCTACGACTACTATCGGGAGCATTTCAGCCACCCGCCAAAGCCTTTCTACGAGAAACAGGGCTACAACTTTGACAACGAAGATTACGGTGAGATCAGCCGTATTTTCTTAGAACGCTACGAAGAACTCCAGCAAGAAGCAGAGTTGATGCCTCATGTCATCGAGATTCTCACCTGGGCAAAGGAACAGGGTATTCCTCAAATCATCCTCTCTGCCCACAAACAGGATATGCTGGAGCGTCATCTGCAGCGTCTGGGAATCATGGATTTCTTCTCTCATGTCAGCGGCGAAAGCAGCCACATCATCGGCGGCAAGGTGGAGCGCGCCAAGGCACTGGCTGAATCCGGAGCCTTTGACTTCTCTCATGCCGTTCTTGTCGGCGACACCGACCACGACTTCCATGCAGCCCAAGCTATGGGCGCCGCCTGCATTCTCTGCTCCGCTGGTCATCAGACTGTAGAACGCCTAAAAGCCACCGGCGCTGTTGTTATCAGCGATTTGAGCCAAATCCCACATATTCTTCCGACAGTAATCCGAAAGGACGTATCAACATGGAAACAAAAAAATTATTCGATTTAGACAGTTATGTCAAAGAATTTGAAGCCACCGTTCTCTCCTGTGAGGAAAATCCAAAACAGGCAGACAGCTGGCTTGTTGTATTGGATCAGACTGCTTTCTTCGCAGAAGGCGGCGGTCAGCCTGCCGACCAGGGTATTCTGGGTGATGCCTCCGTTACTCATGTCTCCGAAAAAGCAGGGGTCATTTCCCACCACTGTGATAAAGCTCTGGAAGTCGGCTCCATCGTAAAAGGCTGCATCAACTGGGATGTCCGCTTCCCTCATATGCAGACTCACTGCGGTGAACACATCCTCTCCGGCATTATTCTGAAAGAATACGGCTTCCACAATGTGGGCTTCCATATGGGCAAAGATTTCACCACCATTGATCTGGACGGAGAACTGACTGCTGACATGGTACGGAATGTAGAAAACCTTGCCAACAAAGCCATCGGCGAAAATGTGCCTGTTTTCGCCGCATACCCGGACAAAGAAGCTCTGGCTTCCATTCCTCTGCGCAAAAAACCGGAAGTGGACAATCTGCGTGTCGTTACCGTGGAAGGTTACGACTGGTGCGGCTGCTGCGGCACTCATGTTGCTCACAGCGGTGAGATCGAACTGCTGAAAATCGTCGATTTCCAGCGCTACAAAGGCGGTACCCGCCTGTTCTTCCACTGCGGAAAACGCGCCCTGCAGGATTACCAGATGAAACACAGCATGATGAAAGCTCTGGCTGAGGAATTTTCCTGCAAACCGGAAGGCGTAGCGGATGCTGTCCATAAACTGCAGCAGGATTTGAACGATGTAAAATCCCAGCTAAATGAAAAGAACAAACTGCTCTTTGGCTTCCTCGGCGAACAGCTGAAAGCAAGTGCCCCTGAGGTCAATGGCTGCAAATGGCTCTTCCTCTACGGCGGTTTCTCCGCTGACGAAGCAAAAACCTTTGCAATGAATATGGCAAAACAGGATGACCTGTTCTGTACTTTCTTCATGCCTGCAGGCGACGCTGTGCGCTACGCCCTGTCCCGCAGCAAAAATGTGGATTCTCTCTCCACCAAAACCCTCTGTCAGGCGATGAACAAAGCCCTCGGCGGTAAAGGCGGCGGCAATGATGACCTTTGCTGCGGCTCTCTTCCAAATCTGTCCGAAGAAGAACTGAAAACCTTCTTTGCTCAGCAGTTGGAACTGTAAAGGAGACACTATGGAACTGCCTATTACTTTGCTTCGTGCTGTCGAAGACCTCGCCTCCGGCAACAGCACTGCTGACCTGCAGAAAGCTGCTCAACGGCTTTCTGAGCGCTACCGCGACAGCAAACGCAGCGGACAGCCTCTGCTTTCCGATCGCTGTGAAGCGGCAGCTTACGCCATCACCCGTATGCCTGCCACTTACGGTGCGGTTTATTCCGCACTGAACTGGGCATTGGAACACACAGACTGTCGTCCGTCCACTTTGCTTGACGTCGGTGCCGGTACCGGCGCTGCTACCTGGGCCGCTGCCGAACTTCTGGAACTGAACAGCATCACCTGCATGGAAAAAGAACAGTCCATGAAAGCACAGGGACTTGCTCTGATGAAAAACACCGACCTACAGAAAGCTGCATGGGTCTCCGGCGATGTGACTGCCGCTTCTCTGAGCTATCATGCCGACTTGGTCATCGCCTCTTATGTTCTCAACGAAGTTTCTCCGGAGCAGCAGCCACAGGCCGTCAAAGCACTCTGGGATGCTGCAGAGCAACTGCTCCTGATTGTAGAACCGGGAACCCCTGCCGGTTTTGCAGAACTGCGTAAAATTCGCACACAGTTGCTGGAACTGGGCGCTCATATGGTTGCCCCTTGCCCTCATGCCGACACCTGCCCCATTGTCGGGGAAGATTGGTGTCACTTCAGCTGCCGTGTTCCTCGCAGTCGCCTCCATCGCCAACTGAAAGGCGGAGAGGTGCCTTATGAGGATGAGAAGTTCGCGTACCTCGTTGTTTCCAAACAGCCCGCACAGCCATGTACAGCCCGTGTCCTGCGTCATCCTGTCATCGAAACAGGTCGTGTGACACTGGAGCTTTGCGACAGCTGCGGCAAACACAAAGTCATGCTGCGAAAAAAAGACGCCGCCTATAAATCCGCACGAAAATTGGACCACGGCGACGCCTTTGAACAGGAATAAAAAACAAACAGCCACCCTTTCGGGTGGCTGTTTGTTTTTTATAAATTTTAATTCCGCGACACAAAACCGATTATCTTACAGATTTTGACGCGAAACAGACAGCGCGGTCGCCGCGCCTACCGGCCGCAGCAGTGTTTGTATTTTTTACCGCTGCCGCATGGACATGGATCGTTACGACCAATCTTCTTGCCCTTTCTAATCGGAGCATTTGGCAGAGAGCCGTCGCCGCCGGTTGGGAGAGGTTTTGCAACCTGTTCACGTTTCAGCAGCTGTTCTTCTGCGCCCGGTTTCAGGCTCTTCACGGAGAAGAGGAATTTAACGGTATCTTCACGGATGCCTGCGATCATTTCATCGAACATATCGAAGCCTTCATGACGATACTCGGTCGCAGGGTCTCTCTGTGCGAAGGAGCGCAGTCCGATACCCTGTTTCAGGTCTTCCATTGCGCTCAGATGGTCGATCCAGTGGCTGTCTACCTGTTTCAGCAGAACAACACGTTCCAGTTCGCGCATCACATCTGCACCCATTTCTTCATCTTTCGCAGCATAGATTTCCAGCATACGATCGATGAACTTCTGAGTCAGTTCTTCCACGTTGATTTTTGCAATCTCAGCAGGATCTGTTGGGATCAGATCAGCGCAGAGCATACCAACAAACTGGTTGCGCAGACCTTCTACGTTCCAGGTGGAAGGCTCGCTGTCTGCATGCAGATACATCGGAATGGTGCTGGTAACCTGTTCCTTGATCATTTCGATAATGTAATCATGCATGTTTTCGCCGTCCAGAACCTGATTTCTCTGGCCGTAAATGATCTGACGCTGTTTGTTCATAACGTCGTCGTACTGGAGGACATTTTTACGGGTACCAAAGTTTCTTGCCTCGATCTTCATCTGAGCAGATTCGATGGAGTTGGTCAGCATTTTATTTTCGATCGGGAGATTCTCGTCGATCTTCAGGGAATCCATAAGGCTGTTGATGCGGTCACCGCCGAAGAGACGCATCAGGTCATCATCCAGAGACAGGAAGAAGCGGGAAGCACCCGGGTCACCCTGACGACCGGAACGACCGCGCAGCTGGTTGTCGATACGGCGGGATTCGTGACGCTCGGTACCGATGATAAACAGACCGCCTGCATCGCAAACTTTGACTGCTTCCGGAGCAATTTTCTCTTTAAACTCAGCAATCAGATCGTTGTAACGCTGACGTGCAGCCAGAATTTCTTCATCTGCAGTTTCGCCGAAGCCCATTGCTTCCAGAATCATTTCCTCAGTGTATTCTTCTTTTCTCATCTGCTGGCGAGCCATGAATTCAGCGTTACCGCCCAGCATAATGTCGGTACCACGACCTGCCATGTTGGTTGCGATGGTTACCGCACCGAACTGGCCTGCCTGAGCAACGATCTCAGCTTCTTTTGCGTGGTATTTTGCATTCAGAACCTGATGCTGAATACCGGTACGTTTCAGTTTTGCGCTGAGTTCTTCAGACTTCTCAACGGAAACAGTACCAACCAGAACAGGCTGGCCTTTTGCATGGCATTCTTTGATCTGTTCGATGATCGCATTGATTTTTGCGTTTTCGTTTTTGTAAACAACATCAGCCATGTCGTTACGGATAACCGGTTTATTGGTAGGAACTTCGATAACGTCCATACCGTAGATTTCACGGAACTCATCAGCCTCGGTCATTGCAGTACCGGTCATACCGGAGAGCTTGTCGTACATACGGAACAGGTTCTGGTAGGTAACGGTAGCCAGAGTTTTGGATTCTTTTTTGATCTCCACGCCCTCTTTTGCTTCCACTGCCTGATGGAGGCCTTCGCTCCAGCGGCGGCCTTCCATTACACGACCGGTGAACTCGTCAACGATTTTAACTTCGCCGTCAGCAACCAGGTAGTTGACATCTTTGAACATGGTGCCATGAGCTTTGATTGCCTGGTTGATATGATGCTGCAGGGTTGCATTTTCGATATCCATCAGGTTTTCTACGTTGAAGTATTTTTCAGCTTTTTCGATACCGCTCTTGGTGAGGGTTGCGGTTTTACCCTTTTCATCCACGATGTAGTCACCCTGAATGGTGGATTCCATATCCTCTTTGCTGTCCACTTCACGAACCTTGGTCATGGTCAGGGTACGAGCGAAACGATCAGCAATGGTGTAGAGATCGGTGGATTTGTCGCCCTGACCGGAAATGATCAGAGGAGTTCTCGCTTCGTCGATGAGGATGGAGTCAACCTCGTCCACAACGGCAAAGTGATGACCGCGCTGTACACAATTTTTTCTTTCGATCTGCATGTTGTCACGGAGGTAGTCAAAGCCGAATTCGCTGTTGGTACCATAGGTGATGTCGCAGTTGTAAGCATCTTTTTTGGAAGAATCTTCACCGTGAATGATCAGACCAACGGTCAGGCCCAGGAAGCGGTAGATTTTACCCATTTCCTCGGAGTCACGTTTTGCCAGGTAGTCATTGACGGTAACGACATGAACGCCTTTGCCTTCCAGTGCGTTCAGATAAACCGGCAGAGTTTCTACCAGAGTTTTACCTTCACCGGTTTTCATTTCAGCGATACGGCCCTGATGGAGCACGATACCGCCGACGATCTGTACAGGGTAGTGTTTTTTACCCAGTACACGCCAAGCAGCTTCGCGGCAGGTCGCGAATGCTTCCGGCAGGATATCATCCAGAGTTTCGCCATTTGCCAGACGAGCTTTCAGCTTGTCGGTATTGGCGCGAAGATCAGCATCGCTGAGCTTCTGATATTCTTCGTCCAGCGCCAGAACCTTATCACGAAGCGGATAGATCTTCTTCAGTTCGCGCTGGGAATATGTTCCGAAAATTTTGTCCAATAAACCCATTGTTACACCTCTATATCGTCAGCAGACGGGACTCTGCTGCGCAAATCAATAGTCCTTACAGCAGGCTGTAAGCGGCATGACGCCAATAGTATAATTGTACCCTTATATGCTCTGTTTGTCAAACAAAACACTGAACTCGAGCATAAATATTTTGTGTACAAATTCTTAATTTTACGCACATTTTTCCCAAATGTGAAAAATAATCAGGCTGTCAGTCTCAGAATCACGATCGCAAGTGCCGCCTGTGCCACAATAATGGCAGGAATACCGTATTTGAAATACCAATGCTGTGTCTTGTGACGGAAAGTCAGCATACCCGCATACATACCGATACTGCCTCCCAAAGCAGAGAGCAGGAAGAAGGTTTTTTCCGGCACACGGCGCATTTGTTTTTTAGCCGCAAATTTATCTGCAGCACAGAGAATGAAGGTGATGACTGTCAGGAAAAGCAGCCAGAGCAAAACAACTTTTGTCAAAAAACTCATACCGAGTTCCTCCTTTTCGGGGAAGATTACTCAACCATTATAGTACATTTTTCCTTATGCGTCCATGCTTTTCCCTATAAAAAAAACGGCATCGGTTTCAGCCGATGCCGTTGATTTCTAAATATTAGCCTCCACAGCCTGTCCAGCTTCCAGAGATGCCTTGACATCAATGATGCGCTGATTTTTGCTGCCGCGGAATTTCACCATCAAAGACTTCTCCGCCATAACGAACGGTCCGTCAATGAGGTAGCGGCATTCCGCCAGCAGAGACATGCGGTCTGCATCATTTTCTGCCAACAGCTGTTCAAAGGTATAGCCGGTGTAGCAAACGATGTTTTTGCGGATCGCCTTCAGCTCTCTTGCCAACTGCGTCAGCGCTTTCGCCTGACACATTGGCTCGCCTCCGGAGAAAGTCACACCGGAGATCAGCGGATTTTCCTTGACCTCTGCTACGATTTCCTCTACGGAGCGCAGAGTTCCGCCCTCAAAGGGATGAGTCTGCGGGTTGTGGCAGCCCGGACAGTGGTGGGGACAGCCCTGCACAAAGAGAGAATAGCGGATACCCGGGCCATCGACAATGGATTCCGGGATCACACCGGAAACACGAATCAGCTCAGACATGAGATCGCGCCCTTTCTTAGTGCTGAATTTCCATATGTTTTACACGGTCGCGTTCTTCCGCACGTTTTGCGTTGTTCCAGCGATCGGTTGTACCAACCAGATAACCGGTGATACGACGGATACGCTCAAATTTCGGTTCATGCTCACCCTCACGGCGTCCGCATTTCGGACAAACATCGCCGATGATGCCGGTGTAGCCGCAGACACAGTCGCGGTCAACCGGATGGTTGATGGAACCGTAACCCACGCCGCATTCCTTCATGCAGCGAACGATCTGCTCGAAGGCTTCCAGATTGTCGCTTGGGTCGCCGTCCAGCTCGATGTAAGTGATATGACCGCCGTTGGTCAGCTCATGATATGGAGCCTCCAGCTTGATTTTCTTGAAGGCGCTGATATTATAGTAAACCGGAACGTGGAAGGAGTTGGTGTAATATTCGCGGTCGGTGATGCCTTTGAGGCAGCCGAAACGCTGACGGTCGATTTTTACAAAGCGACCGGACAGACCTTCCGCAGGGGTAGCGATCAGAGAGAAGTTCAGCTTGGTTGCTTTTGCTTCGTCGTCCATGCGTTTACGCATATGAGCAATGATGCGCAGACCCAGTTCCTGTGCTTCTTCGCTTTCACCGTGATGATGACCGGTGAGCGCCACCAGACATTCTGCCAGACCAATAAAGCCCATGGTCAAGGTGCCGTGTTTGAGCACTTCTGCAACGCTGTCATCCGCATCCAAATCATCGGAGTCCAGCCACACGCCCTGACCCATCAGGAATGGGAAGTTTTTCACTTTCTTGCCGCACTGAATACGGAAGCGGTCTTTCAGCTGACCGATGACGATATCGATGCGGTTGTCCAGCAGTGCAAAGAATTTGTCGATGTTATGATCAGCAAGGATCGCCAGTCTTGGCAGGTTCACGGAAGTGAAGCTCAGGTTGCCTCGGCCATTGACGATTTCGCGGGATGGGTCGTTGACATTGCCTGCTACGCGGGTACGGCAGCCCATGTAAGCAATCTCGGTCTCCGGACGACCTTCTTTGTAGTACTGCAGATTGTAAGGTGCATCAATGAAGGAGAAGTTCGGGAAGAGGCGTTTTGCGGATACGCGGCAAGCCAGCTGGAACAGATCGTAGTTTGGCTCGCCTTCGTTGTAGTTGACGCCCTCTTTGACTTTGAAGATGTGGATCGGGAAGATACAGGTCTCACCGTTGCCCAGACCGGCTTCAGTAGCCAGCAGCAGGTTACGGATCACCATGCGGCCTTCCGGAGAAGTATCGGTACCGTAGTTCAAGGAACTGAACGGAATCTGTGCGCCGGCACGGGAGTGCATGGTATTCAAGTTGTGTACCAGAGCTTCCATCGCCTGATAGGTGGTTTTCTCTGTTTCTTTCAGTGCATATTTCAGGGCAAATTTCTGAGCAGGAGCAACCTGTTCTGCTTCAATATGAGCAGACAGCAGTTCTGCTTCCTTTGCCAGATAAGTTTCGTTGTTTTCAAGAGTTGGTTTCAGACCTTCTGCTTTCAGCTGTTCGCTGAGGGCAGAAATTTTCTCCTCTGCGTCATCCAGATCGCAGAGCAGCTCGCAAGCCTTGATCAGATTGCGTTTATAGAGTTTTGCGTAGGTTTTCGCAACACCCGGAGCCATGTCATAGTCAAAAGCAGGAACACTCTGACCGCCGTGCTGGTCGTTCTGGTTGGACTGGATCGCAATACAAGCCAGTGCACTGTAGCTCATGATGTCGTTTGGTTCGCGGAGGAAGCCGTGACCGGTACTGAAACCGTTGTGGAACAGCTTGGTCAGGTCGATCTGGCAGCAGGTAGTGGTCAGGGTCAGGAAGTCCATATCGTGAATATGGATATCACCGCTGCGGTGTGCTTTTGCGTGCTCCGGATTGAGAACGAACATTTCATCGAAGGCTTTTGCACCCTCAGAGCCGTATTTCAGCATAGTACCCATGGCAGTATCGCCGTCGATGTTGGCATTTTCACGCTTGATATCGTTTTCAGCCGCATTTTTGAAGGTCAGATCTTCGTAGATCTTCATCAGGCTGGTATTCATTTCGCGGATACGGGTACGCTCTGCGCGATAGAGGATATAGCTTTTTGCGGTCTGGCTATGACCGTTTTCGATCAGAACCTTTTCTACTGTATCCTGTACCTGCTCCACGGTCGGAGACTCGATACCGGAAGACTCCAGCAGTTCTTCTACCTGCTGAGCAAGAGCGTGGGCCTGGTCGTAGTTATCTCCTCCCATAGCCTGTGCTGCAGAAAAAATGGCCTGAGCAATTTTCTCCAGGTCAAATTCTACAGTTCTTCCGTCACGCTTGATGATGGTTTTGATCATGTTTATGCCTCTCCTTTATCTGAAAAACAATCTCAATTTCCCCCATTTGTCAGCAAAAAAATAGTCACGACGGCAGTGTTCTCCTTGGGAGAGTCCGACGACCGTCATGATCTGACGATATGTTTGAGATTATTTGATTGATTTTTATTCTAAACCCGTGTACTATAAAAGTCAATGGGCAGATGTTCCAAATTGACATTGGGGAATTTCTGCTTCTGACCACTCTTGTCCTCAGAATGTCAGATATATTGCAAGGTAAATATACCTGCTGTTGATTTTCTGAATGGACATCCACCGACCAGCCCCGAAAAAACGGCTTAAAATCAAGCTTTATTCATTTTTGTACAATATGTTTGCAGAATTTATACTTTTATAGTATAATATAAAAAATTAACTCAAGCTGACAAAACTACTATGATTATTTTCAATATACAAGGAGGACTACTATGAAATTGATTTCCTGGAATGTAAATGGTCTGCGCGCCTGCATCACCAAAGGCTTCTACGACTTTTTCCAGCAGGAGGATGCTGATATTTTCTGTCTGGGCGAAACCAAAATGCAGCCGGAACAGGCTGTCATCGAAACTCCCGGCTACCATCAGTACTGGAACAGTGCTGTGAAAAAGGGCTATTCCGGTGTTGCCATCTTCACCAAAAAAGAACCGCTGTCCGTTCGGTATGGTCTTGGAATCGAAGAACACGATCAGGAAGGCCGTGTCATCACTCTGGAGTTCGAGGACTTCTTCCTTGTTAATGTCTACACTCCAAACTCCAAAGACGGTCTGCTCCGTCTGGACTACCGCATGACTTGGGAAGATGCTTTCCGTGCGCATCTGAATAAATTGGATGAGAGCAAACCTGTTATCGTCTGCGGTGATATGAACGTAGCCCATCAGGAAATCGATCTGAAAAATCCAAAAACCAATCACAAAAATCCGGGCTTCACTGACGAAGAACGTGCAAAAATGACGGAACTGCTGGCAAGCGGTTTCATTGACAGTTTCCGCACTCTTTATCCGGACAAGACCGACGCTTACTCCTGGTGGAGCTACCGTGCTCGTGCCCGTGAAAAGAATGTTGGTTGGAGAATCGACTACTTCCTCACCTCTGCCCGCATGAAAGAGCAGATCGAAGATGCTGTTATTTATGCCGACATTCTCGGCAGCGACCACTGCCCTGTTGGCCTGATTTTGAAGTAAAAACACAGAAATCCCACTCCAAATTGGAGTGGGATTTCTTTTTTATACTGTTAGTTTACTCTTTTACGATGTAATCCTGCACTTTATGACAGATTTTAATGTCCACCTGTGCATCGAGGAAGACACCTTCTGCGCGGTATTCTTCTTCCAGAACCTTGCCGTTGATACGGATCTCGCTGGCAAGTCCTGCC
>JAFSIC010000035.1 GCA_017439985.1 Oscillospiraceae bacterium | reverse complement strand
TGCCATCTCCATCGACCAGAAAACCACCTCTAAGAACCCACGCTCCACTGTGGGTACCGTCACTGAAATTTACGACTATCTGCGTCTGCTCTATGCCCGCATTGGCATTCCTCATTGCCCGATCTGCGGCCGCGAGATCAAACAGCAGAGCGTCGATCAGATGGTGGATCAGATTCTGGATCTGCCTCTGAAAACCAAGATTCAGATCCTTGCTCCCATTGCCCGAGGCAAAAAGGGACAGTTCATGAAAGAGCTGGAATCTGCAAAGAAATCCGGCTATGTCCGCGCCCGCATTGATGGCGAGGTTCATGATCTCAGTGAAGACATTAAGCTGGAGAAGAACAAAAAACACAACATTGAAATCGTTGTTGACCGTCTGGTCATTCGCGAGGATATGTTCGCCCGCCTGACCGACTCTCTGGAAACTGCCTTGAATCTCAGCGGCGGCCTGGTCATTGTCGATGTCATCGATGGAGAAGAACTGCTCTTCTCCCAGAACTATGCCTGCCCGGAGCATAATATCAGCATTGAAGAGCTGTCCCCTCGTATGTTCTCCTTTAACAATCCATTCGGCGCCTGCGAAAAATGTACCGGTCTGGGCACTTACATGAGTATTGACCCGAATCTGGTTATTCCGGACCGCAGCCGCTCCATTGCCGACGGAGCGATCCGCTGCAGCGGTTGGTATTACGCAGAAGGCGGTATCGCTCAGGCTTATTTCCAGAGCCTCGCCAAACATTATGGTTTTTCTCTGGATACTCCTGTGAACGAACTTCCACAGAAAGTTGTTGATATCCTGCTCTACGGCAGCAAGGGCGAAAAAATCAAGATGGTTCGCGAGACCCATTCCGGCAAAGCTGAATACGAAACCGAATTTGAAGGTATCGTCAACAATCTGGAACGCCGCTTCCGCGAAACAAGCAGTACTTGGATGCGTGAAGAGTTGACCACTTGGATGAGTTCCGTGGATTGTCCTGACTGTCATGGTGCAAGACTGAAACCGGAAAGCCTTGCTGTCACTGTGGGCGGCAAAAACATTTATGAAATCTGTCAGCTTTCTGTTGTGAAGCTGCTGGAATTCTTCGAGCAGTTGACTTTGTCCGAACGAGAACAAGCCATCGCCCATATGATTCTGAAAGAAATCAGAGAGCGCCTAAGCTTTTTGAAAAATGTCGGTTTGGACTATCTGACTTTGAGCCGCAGTTCCGGTACCTTGTCCGGCGGTGAAAGCCAGCGTATTCGTCTGGCAACACAAATCGGTTCTTCGCTGATGGGTGTGCTATATGTTCTGGATGAGCCGAGCATCGGTTTGCACCAGCGCGATAATGACAAGCTCATCGCCGCACTGAAACGTCTGCGCGATTTGGGCAATACACTCATTGTCGTTGAGCACGATGAAGATACCATGCGAGCCGCCGATTATATCGTTGATATTGGCCCGGGCGCCGGTATTCACGGCGGCAACATTGTTGTCAGCGGACCTTGTGAGGTCATCGAAGTCTGCGAAGACTCCATCACCGGTCAATACCTCAGCGGTCGCAAGAAAATCCCTGTTCCTGCCGAACGCCGTAAGGGCAACGGCAACTGGCTGGAGGTTCTCGGCGCCGCAGAAAACAACCTGCAGAATGTCAATGTCAAATTCCCATTGGGTACTTTCTGTGCGGTTACCGGTGTTTCCGGTTCCGGTAAATCCTCCCTCATCAATGAGATTCTTTATAAAGGCTTGGCTCGCGAACTAAACGGCGCCAAAGCCCGCCCCGGTAAATACAAAGAAATCAAGGGCATGGAATATCTGGACAAGGTCATTGAGATCGACCAGTCCCCGATCGGACGTACTCCACGCTCCAATCCTGCCACCTATACCGGCGTATTCACCGATATCCGCAGCATTTTTGCGGAAACTCCGGAAGCAAAAAAACGCGGCTACGGCCCGGGACGCTTCTCCTTCAATGTAAAAGGCGGCCGCTGTGAATCCTGTGAAGGCGCAGGTATTCTTCAGATTGAAATGCACTTCCTGCCGGATATTTTTGTTCCATGTGAAGTCTGCAAAGGACGCCGCTACAATCGTGAAACACTGGAAGTCAAATACAAGGACAAATCCATCCACGATGTTTTGGAAATGACTGTGGAAGACGCTTTGACTTTCTTTGAACACCTGCCGAAAATCCGCCGCAAAATTCAGACTTTGTATGATGTGGGTCTGGGCTATGTGAAGCTTGGACAATCCGGCACGACTCTTTCCGGCGGTGAAGCACAGCGCGTCAAGCTGGCTGCTGAACTTTCCCGAAAAGCCACCGGAAAAACTATCTACATTCTGGATGAACCGACAACCGGTCTGCATACCGCTGATGTCCATCAGCTGATTGGTGTACTGCAGCGCCTTGTTGATGAAGGCAACACCGTCATCGTCATTGAGCACAATCTGGATGTGATCAAAACTGCCGACTACATCATCGACCTCGGCCCTGAGGGCGGTGACCGAGGCGGCACCGTTGTCGCCACTGGCACCCCGGAAGAAATCGCTGCAAACGATGCTTCTTACACCGGTCACTATCTGAAAAAAGTTCTGTAAACAAAGAAAAGGACACCCGTGGGTGTCCTTTTTTATTAGCAAATTTCAAAAATCAGAATCCGTTCTCTCTCCTGATTACCGTCAAACAGATCACTGCAGTCGATCTCATCCACAAACATCAGAAAGGGATTGGTCATCAGATAAGCCACATATTCGTCGCTGGGGTAATAGAAAAACAGCCGCATTTCCCGCGGATCCGCATAGTAGGATTCCAGGATTTGCCCTAAAACAGCCCTCAGAATTTCCACGGAAAACGGATTGAAAAAGTAAAAAGCATCTGCTTCTTCTACTTCAAAGTCCTCTGCGTGGGTGCAATGAAAACTGACACGCTCTCCACCGAATGTGTTCAAATTTTCCATAGACTGTGCATAAATACGCTCGTCATACTCGATACCGCAGCACTGACAACCCAATTTGTAATTGAGGAAGAAGCCTACTCTTCCCTTTCCGCAGCCATAGTCAATAAGCAAATTGTTTTCATCAAGAAAGCCACTGTCCGCCAAACGTTCCAGAACGGAATATGGCGTAGGCTCATAGGGATAACGATAGGCATCGGCACGCGCGGCATCTCGTCCGCAGGTTTGTATGTGAAGTTTGGCATCCCACTGTGCTTCCGTCATCGCTGATTCTCCTTGATCCACGCTTCTACATAGTCAACAACAACTTTCATGCAGTTGCTGCAGTGCCAGGCTTTTGCCGCAGGAGCAGTGTAATTATGGGTCGATAAAGTAACATCGTTTTTCTTTGGTCGGAAATAGAACTTATGCTTTTTCTCAGTGAAAAAGATCCAACTGCTGCTCTGAACAAAACCCTCTGTCATTTCTCTGCCGCAAAATGGACATTTCATGTTTAATCCCCCTGATTGATTCTCTCTGCCAGCTGTTTCAATTCATCCATGATGCTCTCATTCTCCTGCACTGCTTTGCGGTCGGTGCCTTTGCAGTGAATGATCACTTCATCGCTGGCGTGCATGGTGTGGAGCAGGACTTTCATCATGCGATGGGCAGGTTCTGCCTTACCCGGACCACCTGCTGCAAGAATCGCCGCCCCTTTGCGTTTACGATCCTGCATCAGTTCTTCTTTACGCATCATGCGCGCCATACAGTACATCTGCAGACGGCTCATCACCTGCATCAGAGAGCCACTGATCTCATCGAAGTGCACCGGAGAAGCCAAAATGATCCAGTCCGCGTTATCGATTTTCCGATAAACCTCCTGCATACCGTCCTTCAGGGCACAGCCCGGATTCTTCCAGCAGAAACGACAATCCACACAAGGAGAAATCTTCTTATCATCACAGTAAACAGTATCGATCTCATGTCCCTGCAGCTGCTCGGTCAAAATCTGAAGCAGCTGGGCAGTATCCCCGTTTTTACGAACCGCTCCGTTAAAAATCAAAATCTTCATATCAAAACTCCTTTGGTCAGGATTTATACTCTTTGCTTTATTGTATCATGCTTTGACTTTCCCTGCAATCGCTCAAAATCACTTGTGGAAAATCGGCACTTGTGTTATCATTTTCTTATAAATGACTTTCACCACGGAGGTGGTATTTTGAACCCCATCGAATCTTTGACTTTAGATGAACTGCTGCAGCTGTGGCAGTCCTTTATCATGGTGGACGATCCTGATTATGAGATCGGTCTGCCTTATTTGCAGCGTGCCGTAGAGCTTGGTGACGGCTATAGTGCTTATGCGCTGGGTTGCTGCTATGAGCATGGACTGGGCGTGCGTAAAAATGCAGAGCGCGCTGCGGTCTATTATGCCTTGTCTTCTGATAAAAACAATCCGAACGGTCAGGCTGCCCTTGCCGGTTGCTATCGCGACGGTAAAGGCTTGGAAAAAGATCTGCCGAAGGCTGTTTACTGGTACACCAAAGCTGCTGAGGGCGGACACATCCGCTCAATGGATGATTTGGCTGTTTGCTATGAAAGCGGAATCGGTTGTGACGCCAACCCGGATCTTGCCTTTAAGCTCTACTGCCGTGCTTTCATGCACGGACATGCTTTGTCCGCTTTCCATCTGGCAAATTGTTACTTCAACGGTGTCGGTACTGAGGTGGAACCGGAACGCGGCATTCAGTTCCTTCGCATCGCTTCCGATAAACAGTGTCCTGAGGCACTCCATCGTCTGGCCTGGTGCTACTATCACGGAGATGTCGTAGAAAAAAGTGAAAAAGAACTCTTCCTGCTGTTGGCACGCGCCGCAGATTTAGGCTATGCACCGGCTATCAGTGACCTCGGCTGGTGCTATTACAATGGTAAAGGCATAGAAAAAAACGTAAAAACCGCCTTCCGTTACTATTCCAAAGCAGCAGAAATGGGAAATGTACCCGCTCAAGCCTGCACTGCCTGGGCATATTACAGCGGTCAAGGCGCCAAAAAGAATCTGAAAAAGGCTGTCCATTGGTACAAAAAGGCCGCCGAAAGCGGTCATGCTCTCTCTCAGTTCAATCTTGGCATGTGCTATTACAGCGGCTGGGGCGTGGAACAAAGCTACGACAAAGCTTTCCCACTCTTTATCAAATCCGCAGAGCAGAACTATCCTTCTGCACAATGCAAACTGGGCTGGTGCTATCGTATTGGCCGCGGCTGCGATATCGACAAAGCCAAATCCCTGTACTGGTACCGCAAAGCTGCCGCCAATCAGGACATCGTAGCGATGTATCAGCTTGGTATCATCCACCATTACGGTATCGGCACGGAGATCAACCTGCCGTTGGCTGTATTCTGGTATGAGAAAGCCGAACAACAGGGACATTTAGGTGCCACCATCAATCTGGGCGAGTGCCTGCGCTTTGGTTGGGGCATTGAAAAGGACTACGCCCGCGCGATTCAGCTGTATCAAAAGGCTGCTGATCAGGGTGAGCCTCTTGGCTGGGAAAACCTTGGTGAATGTGCGGAAAAAGGTCATGGTATGCCGAAAAATATCCCCCTTGCTATGCGCTACTTTGCCAAAGCATCGGAGATGGGTTACTGCGGCGCCAGCTACCGTCTGGCGAAACACTGTGCCAAACACGACCCGCTTCAAGCCATGGAGCTGTGCCGCCTCGCCATGGAGCAGGACGACGACCCGAAAAAAGAATACACCAAAAAAGCAAAACGCCTGCTGAAAGAGCTGGAAGCCCAGCTCCCCGCAGACGAGTGTGAGGAATAGCAACAGCCGCCCAATGGGCGGCTGTTTTTTGGTTATTCAGCAAGCATTTCGAGAGCGACAGAGAGGGCGTCAGTGCCATATGGAACTTCAACATCCGGATGGAGTTGTTTTTGATCTGCTGTACTATCTGCCCGAGTAAAGCGTTTATGGGATACCTGCCCTTCCAGTCCAGTATATGGAAGTTTAAAATAAAGAATATCCCCATAAGCACTTGGACTGTTACTGCTTCCCTGTCCAATAATTTGACCCAGTTTTCCATCTTGAACCAATGCACACAACATATTTGCCGATGAATACGTAGTTTCATCGCTTAAAACAATAAGTTTAACCTCATCGTTTTTCTTAGATATTATCGCCGAACCTGTACTTCCTGTAATTGTCGGTGTTCCTCGGTAACTGCCATACATTGATGGATAAGTTTTTTTAGCTAATTCAGATATTCTGATGATTGAACCCATGGTCGGCGGAATCATTCCCATCGACTCCAAAATACTATAACATGCTGCTGAATTTCCACCCTTATTACTACGCACATCATAAATTACTTTTGTTACACCACTGGAAAGTGCGTTTTTCAGTGCATTGCAGGTAGACTCTAAATTTGGGTCATCCACAGAGCAAAGGTTTTGGTCAATATAAAACACATCTCCAAGCATTTCCCATGAAATATTCTGTTGATAGCGTGCTTCTTCATAAGTGACTGATATAGATTCATCCATTGTCCAATCAACTTCCATTGTTTTGCCATTATCCAAAGTTAGAAGCAAGCAATCATCAAAATCACAAATAACCCCTGCCATTTGTAAGTAATGAGCTCGTTTGGTCGAAGTACGATATGCTCTTTTTATTGCAGAATCATTCTCCAAAGCTTGATATGAAGAAATTACATCAAAAATATGCTGCACATCAATACCACCAATTTGAAGAACTTTTATATTCGACGGTTTACCTTCTTCATCACACAAATACAGTTCTTTTCCATCTGAGTACCATAAAACCTGCAAAAAATGCTGATCAATCACTTCTTGAGAATACAAACTAGTATGACCATCTTTCAAAGCACATAAATACTTTGCAGATTCATTATAAAATTGCTCAATATCCTCAATTGACTTTGAACTTTTAAGGTAGTTTTCCTTTTTTACAATATAATCATCTGGTATATCATCTATTGTGAAACACGGATGTGTATTCTCAATCAATTCCACTAAATACATCGCATCCTCTTCATAGATAGACAGCTGCGGCTCTTCCTCCACAAGCAGTTCTTCTATTGGAGCTTCGACTATTTCTTCTGCAGGGAGTTCATTTTGTTTCCCACAGCCCGTCAGCATCGCCATTGCCAAAAACAGACATAACCATTTTTTCATAATATCTCTCCTTTCGCCAAGAAAACTCTTCTTATTTTCCATAATATCACAAAAGCAGACAGGCTACAATGCCTGCCTGCTAAAATTACCATTTTTTTACTTTATGTAGTCCTCAAAATCCACTTTCTCTACCTGGAATGTCTTGCCATCCAGGTACTGCAGAATACCGCCGTCGGTGCTGAACTCAAAGCTCAGTTTGTAGGAATACAGCGCCTGATACGGGAATGGATTATCCTTGTTGTCGCGGTTTCGGCCGTATTTCGTATCACCCGCCAGCGGATGTCCGTAGAAGGCCATATGCGCGCGAATCTGATGGGTGCGGCCTGTTTTCAAGTCCACTTCCAGCAGAGAATATTTGCCGTTGCTTCGGAGTGTGCGGTACTTCGTAATGATGGTCTTGCTCTCCGGTACCTGCTTGCGGAACACCTTCACCATGTTCTGACTGCTGTCCTTCAGGAGATAATCCTTCAGCGTTCCCGCTTTTGGCTCCATCACACCGTGAATCAAACAGAGATACAGCTTTTTCAGCTCACGATCCTTCACTTTCTGATTGAGAATACGCAGAGCCTCGGCATTTTTTGCCGCAATCACGATACCGCCGGTGTTGCGGTCAATGCGATTGCACAGTGCAGGAACAAAGCTGTTTTCCTTTTTGGGGTCATACTCGCCCTTTTCGTAAAGATAGTGCAGAATTCGATTGATGAGGGTATCTGCACCGCCGCGTTCGTCCTCATGAACGACCAAGCCCGGTTTCTTGTCGACCAGCAGAATATTCTCATCTTCGTACACGATGTTCAGCTTGGTTGGAACATTGAGGAACAGCAGCTCCTGCTCTCCCTCGCCGAAGAATTCATCGTTGATCCACAGCTCCAGTACATCGCCTTCCTGCAGCTTATCTTCCGGCTGACAGCGTTTGCGGTTCAGTTTGATATGTTTGGTGCGAATGTATTTATACATCAAAGATTTCGGCAGAGCGGGAACTGCTTTCTCGATGAACTTGTTCACTCTCTGACCTGCGTCATTTTTTCCGATGGTAAATGCTTTCATAGAGCCTCCGAAAATCACTTGGAATTACCAATATTGTAGCATAAATCCACGAAATATGCTATACTTGATTTATATCTGGCTTCGGAGGTGTGGATCGTGAAAGAGCTTTATTTTGTTCAGAAAGAAGCAGTCGAAAAAGGCTGGTCCGGCGACAAAAAGTATCGTGTAGTCGATGAAAACGGAAACGCGTATCTTTTGCGTATTTGCGCCGCGGAGCAGTACGAGAGCAAACGAATCGAATATGAAAACATGAAACTTGCTGCTTCTTACGGAGTTCCCATGTGTGATGCCTTAGACTTTGGGCTCTGCGAGAAGGGCTGCTATTCTCTGCAGCGTTGGATTGACGGTAACGATGCAGAGTCCGTCATTCCTTCCCTATCCAAAGAGAAGCAATACTCCTATGGTCTGCAGGCCGGACAGGCTTTGAAACAGATCCACCTCATTCCTGCTCCTGCTGATGCGGAGGATTGGGAAACTCGTTTCAATCGAAAAATCGACCGAAAAATCAAGTTGTATCTGGACTGTCCTTTGCGCTACGATAATCAGGGCGGCGAGCTTCTCATAAGCTATTTGCAGAGTCATCGTCATTTGATGAGGGCGCGTCCGCAATGCTGGCAGCACGGCGACTTCCATATTGGAAACATGATGATTGATCACCACGGTCAGTTATACATCATTGACTTCAACCGCAGCGATTTCGGCGACCCGTGGGAAGAATTCAATCGCATCGTCTGGAGCGCACAAGCTGCCCCCGCTTTTGCAAAAGGTATCGTGGACGGATACTTCGACCGCTCCGTACCTATGGAATTTTGGCAGCTGCTTGCTCTCTACATCGCCAGCAACACCCTCTCCTCTCTGCCTTGGGCTATTCCCTTCGGGCAGGAAGAAATCAATACAATGCAAAAACAAGCCGCTGAAGTCCTCAGCTGGTATGATAATATGAAAGATCCCGTGCCAAGTTGGTACAAACTCTAAGGAAAGGAGGTCTGCTTGATGGCAGAAGGACATCGTGAACGGCTGAAACGCCGTTTTCTCAACGAAGGTCTGCGAAATTTTGAAGATTATCAGGCTTTGGAGCTGCTGCTCTTCTATGCCATTCCCCGCAAAGATACTTCTCCCATCGCCCGTGCTTTGATTCAGCGCTTCGGCAGTTTTTCCGCTGTGCTGGAAGCTCCTCTGGAGGAACTTCAGAAAGTGGATGGTATGGGAGAATCTTCTGCAACTTATTTGAAGATCCTTTCCGCCGCAGCCGGCTACTACATGACGGATCTGACTCGTTTTAAAAAGCAGATCACATCCACCGGAGAGGCCAGAGAATATCTGCTGCCCCGCTTCCTCGGTTTGACCAACGAATGCGTGTACCTGCTTTGTTTGGATAAAAGCGGCCGCATTTTATACGGAAACTTCATCAATGAAGGTACAGTGGACTTGAGTACCCTCTCTCCGCGAACGGTTGTGGAAATTGCGCTCCGCGTTGGAGCCAGCCGAATTATCCTCGCTCATAATCATCCTCGTGGCTTTGCAATTCCATCGTCAGATGACATTGCCACTACCGTGGAGCTGCGTACCTTGCTCTCTACCTTAGGTATCGAGCTGGCAGACCACATCGTCGTATCGGAAAATGACTGCGTTTCCATGAGGGAATCCCGACTGATTTCTTCTTGATTTGCAGGAAAGTCCTTGCCTTTTCCATCAAAACAAGTTATACTTAATAGATGTGAATCAATCACAAAACCCTCGGTTTTGTGTCAGAATAAACGTGATATTCATTCTAATTGGAGGAACGATTCGTGAAAGAACTGGTTGAACAGATCAATAAGCGTCGGACCTTTGCCATCATCAGCCACCCTGACGCTGGTAAAACCACGCTGACCGAAAAACTGCTGCTGTACGGTGGTGCGATCCAGCAGGCAGGTAGTGTTAAAGGCAAACAGAACGCCCGTCATGCAGTCAGCGACTGGATGGAAATCGAAAAACAGCGTGGTATTTCTGTTACCTCTTCCGTACTGCAGTTCCATTATCAGGACAAGTGCATCAATATTCTGGATACCCCAGGCCATCAGGACTTCTCTGAGGACACCTACCGTACTTTGATGGCGGCTGACGCTGCTGTCATGGTTATCGACGCTGCGAAAGGCGTTGAGGCGCAGACCATCAAGCTGTTCAAGGTTTGTACCCTGCGCCACATTCCGATCTTTACCTTCGTCAACAAAATGGACCGCGAAGCCCGCAATCCTTTTGATCTGATGGAAGAGATCGAACAGATCCTCGGCATCCAGACCTACCCAATGAACTGGCCGATCGGTTGTGGTCAGGACTTCAAAGGTGTTTACGACCGCAATAAACAGGAGATCATGGCTTTCCAGTTTGAAGGCAGAAAATCCGGTACCAAACAGGTTGACAGCATCAAAGCAAAACTGGGCGATCCGGGCCTTGATGAACTGCTGACCCCTACCCTGCATCAGACTCTGGTGGACGATATCGAACTGCTGGATGGTGCAAGCTATGAGTTTGACATTGAAAAAGTTCAGACCGGTCGTCTGAGCCCTGTATTCTTCGGCTCTGCACTGACCAACTTTGGTGTGGAACCATTCCTGGCTGACTTCCTGCGTCTGTCCCCTCCACCACTGCCAAGAAACTCCCTGAATGGTCCGGTAGATCCTCAGCAGGAAAACTTCTCCGGTTTCATTTTCAAAATCCAGGCAAACATGAACAAAGCGCACCGAGACCGTATCGCTTTCCTGCGTATCTGCTCCGGTAAGTTCAGCCGCGGCATGGAAGTAAACCATGTACAGGGCGGTAAAAAAATCAAACTGGCTCAGTCCACCCAGATGATGGCGCAGGACCGCGAGACCGTTGATGAAGCGTATGCAGGCGATATCGTTGGTCTTTTCGACCCGGGTATCTTCTCCATTGGTGACACCCTCTGCACCGGCAAGGAAAAAATCCAGTACGAAGGCATCCCAACCTTTGCACCGGAGCATTTTGCTCGTGTAACTCAGGTAGATACCATGAAACGTAAACAGTTCGTCAAAGGTATGGAACAGATCGCACAGGAAGGTGCGATCCAGATCTTCCGTGAAATCGGCGGCGGTATGGAAGAAGTTATCGTCGGCGTTGTTGGCGTACTTCAGCTGGAAGTTCTCGAATACCGTCTGAAAACCGAGTACAACGTTGCCATCCGTCAGGAAGGACTGAACTATCAGTACCTGCGTTGGATCACCAACGATGACATCGATGTGAAGAAACTGAATCTGACCAGTGACACCCGTCGTGTAGAAGATATGCGCGGCAACAAGCTGCTTCTCTTCACCAGCCAGTGGAACATCGACTGGGCTTTGGAACACAACAAAGATCTTCGTCTGTCCGAATTCGGTAATCTGAAAAAAGAAGACTAAAAACGTGAAAACTCCCGCTCATCCGAGCGGGAGTTTTTTATTTTTGAAGAAAGATCTCAGCATCTTCTCTGCTGTGGAAAATGATAATCTCCTTGTCGGAGTATTTTTCCAACAAGCTAAGGATCGTCGGTCGGTTGAGCTCATGGAATTTCCGAATATACTTCATAAATTCCGAATCATCCAAGTCGTTCGATTCGACCCATGGTAGATCGGGACGAACTTTACCTTTTCGTTCCTGTGCACCGGCCAAACAAAGTTCCGGTGGATAATCCAGAAAAATGACAGTATCGCAAGCCTGCATACGCATTTCCATCGTAGAAGCATAATTCCCGTCGATGATCCATTGTTCCTGCGCCATAATTTGATGCAGCTTTTCCAGAAACTCCTCTCGCGGCACGATGGTTCGGTCAGATTTCCAATAAATTAAGTCCAAGTGATGTAGAGGTAAGCCTGTGACTGACTGCAATTTTCTTGCAAAAGTGCTCTTTCCGCTGCCGGGACAACCGATAATGATGACCTTTTTCATCTGCTTACTCCATCCACAGGAAGTTCATGAAAGTCGGAACGAGTTTCTCCCAGTCCGCTTCACAATGACCGCCGCCAACCTGGCAATCCATCAACACTGTTGCTCCGCAGGATTCTGCCTGTTCCGCAACCTGCTTGTTCCAATGATAGGTATCGCTGTTGGTATCCATTTTGCCTTTATCTTTGATATTATGAGCTTCTCTGGTGCCCCAAGACAAGTACAGACGAGTGTCGGCACTCATTTCCTGCACCTTCATATCCTTCATCAAAGGCTCCATGCAGAAACCGATGGAACTGGATACACAAGCCGCTTTCGAGAACCACTGATTATAGTGAACAGCGGCATACACAGCCATCAAACCGCCCATGCTGCTTCCGCCGATGGCAGTACATTCACGGAACGGAACGGTGCGGTAGTCCTTGTCAATGATTGGCTTCAGATCCTCGATGATCCACTGCATGGTAGCGTCACCGGTCGGTTCAATGTGGCTGAAGCGTCCCACCGATGGATACGGCATATACTCACTAAGACGCTCGTCAGGGCCATGACCGCATTCGATACCGACAATGATCATCTTTTTAGCCCACTGCTCCAAAAATTCCTTCATGCCCCAGGACTTTCCATAGGTAGCATCCTCGTTATAGAACAGATTATGACCGTCAAAGAAGTACATGACCGGATAGCACTCATTGTTCTCCTCGTAATCGTCCGGCAGCCAAATGTGCAGCATACGTGGTTTATCCTCGGTTTTGAAATAAAAATCGCGTTTGATTCTCAAGAAAACTCTCCCCTTTCCTGCTTAGTATATCATAAAAGCACAAAAAATCCCACTGTTTCCAGTGGGATTTTGTTATTTTTTCAGTAAGTATTGGAGCATTTTCTCCGGAGCATTGAGAAACTGCCGTGTTAAGCGGAAATGTTCCGTGTCCTCGTAAGAGACGGATTCGATGCCCTTTTCGCTGATTTGCAGAACTTCCGCATCGGGATAAGCCATCAGAATCGGCGAGTGAGTGGAAATGATAAACTGTGAGTCCTTCTCCACTAAATCGTGGATGTGGCAAATCAGCTCCATCATTCGCATCGGAGACAGCGCCGCCTCCGGCTCGTCCAGAATATAAATGCCGTTTCCTCCGAAGCGATGCTCGATCAAAGACAGAAAACTCTCTCCGGGAGATTGATGATGCAGGGACTTTCCTCCGTAGCTGTCGATGAGCCGAGCTCCAAGCCCCGGTTCTCGGTCCATCTGATCAATGTTGCTTGCAACATTGTAGTAGCTTTCTGCGCGGAGAAAATAGCCGTCTTTTCGTCTTTTGGTTCCCTTGCTGACCGTCAGAAAACGATGCAGTTCCGAGTGAGAATCTTCGGTGGAAAACGAGAAGTTGATGGAGCCACCCTCCGGATTGAAGCCCATAGCAACAGCAATCCCTTCGATGAGTGTGGATTTTCCAACGCCGTTTTCTCCTATCAGAAAGGTCACCGGCTTCTGAAAATTCAGCTCACCCATACGTTTCAGGTGGCGAATCGCCGCTACCTGATTCAGATAGCTTCCCTTCGGAAGTTCATCGCTAAGCCGAATGGAACGCAGAAATAAATTATTCTGCATATACCGGCTCCTGCTGCTTCATCAGCAATTTCTGAGGAACGACCACTTTGACACAATTCTCTACCACTGCTGCATGAAGCTCCATCAATGGAGTACACTCACCGTCCAAAGTGGCAATGATCGGTTTTTCGTCGAGGACACGCACATGGATTTCCCGTCCACGATAGAATTCCAGAATATCCGCCAAATCTTCGCGAACTTGTCCGTCATGGAGATGTGCGCCTTTTTTGTAAACATCCAGTACCTTTGCAATACGCAGACGATTGATCTTTTTAACGATAACGACATCCAGCATACCGTCATTCATGGATGCTTCGGGAGCGGCAAAGAAACCGCCGCCATAATAACTGCCGTTGCAGATGGCAAGAAGCAGACAGTCCTGTTCGATATGTTCCCCATCAATGTCGATAGACAGCTTTTTGCCCATTTTACCGCAAAGCTGTTCCACAATGGACAAATAGTACGCCATGGAGCCTCCGCAGAGCGGAATGCGACGGTATTTTGGGATACCGTAAGCAACCTGCGCATCCAAACCTGCTGCACAGATGGACGCAGACCAGCCTGCATTGGTTTCGATCATGTCGATGGTCTGAGCTTTGCCGCTCATCAGGGACGGCAAATCCAGGAAGTCCTCGTTGCTGCCGTAGTTGCGGATAAAATCGTTGCCGCTGCCGCAGGGAACGCAGGCCACCTCAATAAGAGGACAGCCTTTTGCACCCATGAGGACTTCGTTCAGAGTTCCATCGCCACCGCAGGAATAGAGACGGACGATCTCACTGTGTTCTTCCGCCCACTGAACCCACTGACGAGCCAGTTCGGTACAATGACCTTTGTATTTTGAGTTGATAACTTCCGTTTCCAGACCAAGCTGCTGAGCCGCCTGACGAATTTGTGCACGGAGAGCCACCGAAACATTTTTCTTTCCGCTGACCGGATTGATGATAAATACGTGTTTCATATTATTTCTGCAGCTGTTTTACGATGTGATACATCAAGCTTGCGCCGAAGCCGCTGCCACCTTTCGCAGAATGTGGCTGACTGCCGCTGAGGTCACGGTTGACCGCAGCAATGTCCAGATGAGCCCAAGGTTTGCCGTCAACGAATTCCTGCAGGAAAAGACCGCCCACAATGGAGCCACCGCCCATGTTGCTGGAACCGACGCTGTTTTTGATATCAGCAATGTGGGAATTGAGAGATGGACGCAGTTCTTCATCCAGAGGCAGCTCCCACATTTTTTCACAGGAGTGTCCGGATGCGGTATTGATCAGCTGACGAAGCTCGTCGTCGTTGGTCATAAAGGCTGCGGTACGGGTGCCCAAAGCAGCCGTTACAGCACCAGTCAGAGTTGCAGCATCAATAGCTTTTGCAACTTTCAGCTCACGGAAAGCGTAGGTCAGAGCGTCTGCCAGAACCATACGACCTTCTGCGTCCGTATTATCCACTTCCACAGTTTTTCCGTTCATCGCAGTCACAATATCACCCGGCAGATAGGAATCTTTGGACAGGATATTTTCGCAAGCAGGGATGACACCGTACACGTTTACTTTCAGTTTTGCCTTGGCAATGGCGATCATCGCGCCCAAAACAGCGCCGCCGCCTGCCATATCGGTGTAAAGATAGGTCAGGCTGCTCTTCAGGTTGTAGCCGCCGCTGTCGTACATAACGCCTTTGCCGACCAAAGCGATCGCTGCTTCATCCGGATCTGCGCCGTGATATTCCATGATGATCAGGCGCGGCTCGTGTGCAGAGCCTTTGCCAACTGCCCAGAACGCACCCATTTTATGAGCTAAGATCTGCTCTTTTTCCAGCACGCGAACATTGAAGCCGCAAGCTGCACCGGCTTTTCGTGCTTCTTTTGCAAGATCTTCCGGGGACATTGCCATAGATGGGGTATTGACTACATCGCGGGCTTTCATGGTTCCCTCTGCACAGATATTGCCTTCCCAAACAGCATGAGCCATTGCCTCTGCATCAGAGGACAGGAAAGAAACTTCTTTCACCGGACTTTCCTGTGGGTGAGTCTTAAACTGATTGAAGCTGTAATTTGCCAGGTGGAAAGCTTCCACTGCCTTCATTTTCACATTTGGGCATTTGCACAGATTTGGTGCATTGTCCATGAGAACCGTAACCTTTTCCGCTTTTACTTTCTTACATTCCTGCATTGCCACAGCAAAGGCAGTGAAACGATTCTTTGGATGACCGCTGCCATCGCCCAAACCAATCAGAATCACAGAAACCAGTTTGCCTTCAACAGGCATGGTCAGTACTTTTGTTTCGGATTTCTTACCGACAAAGCCTTCCGCAGCTAGAGAAACAGCTTCATTTACAGCAGCAGGCAGTTCGATCACGATGCCCTTACCCTCTTCTACCGGGATGACCAGAGCGTTATATTCATTAAGTTCAGTAATTGCTTTACAGATCATAAGAGATTCCTCCTTGGATTTCAACATACCTCTCTGATTATAGTACAAAATTTTATCAGAATAAAGTCTTACTCTTCAAAGAGCGGAGTGCTGAAGTAGCGCTCTGCGGTGTCAGGCAGCAAGGTCACAACCGTTTTGCCCTTGCCCAATTTTTTGGCCAGTTTCAGTGCTCCGGCCACATTGGTGCCGCTGGTGATGCCACACATAATACCTTCTTTTGATGCCAGCTCGCGAGCAGTTGCGATGGCTTCCTCATCAGTGACGATAAGGATCTCATCATAAACCTTGGTGTCCAGATTCTTTGGAATCACACCGTCACCGATGCCCATCTGCAAATGGGAACCGATTGGTTTATCGGAGAGAATTGCTGCGTGTTCCGGTTCCAGCACCCAAACCTGACAGTTTGGATTGGCTTCCTTCAGCGGGCCACCGATGCCGGAGATCGTGCCTCCGGTGCCAAAACCGGAGCAAAAACCATCGATCGGGCCATCTACCTGTTCCAGAATTTCTTTCGCAGTACCGTTACGGTGAGCCATCGGATTGGCCGGATTATCAAACTGCTGAGGCAGATACACTCTTGGGTCTTCCTTCGCCATACGCTGAGAAGTCAGCAGACACTCCTCGATGGCATCACCGATGTTGCCTTTATCGTGAACCAAAACCAGCTCCGCACCGTACATTTTTACCAGCTTACGGCGTTCTTCGCTGACGGAGTCCGGCATAATAATACGAGTTTTATAGCCTTTTACAGCGCCAACCAAAGCCAAACCAATCCCTTGATTGCCGCTGGTCGGCTCTACGATGATAGAGTCCGGTTTCAGCATACCCTGACGCTCCGCTTCTTCGATCATGGCGCAGGCAGTTCTTGTTTTGGTGGAGCCGCCCACGTTAAGACCCTCAAATTTTACAAGAACTCTCGCGCTGTCCTCGTCCACCATGCGCTGCAGCTGAATCATTGGGGTATTGCCCATTGCTTCCAGAATATTGTTAAAGATCATGCTTCTTCCTCCTTCAAAGTATGATATGTTTTTCTCTTTCAGTCTGTTAAAAAGTCAAAAAGCCGCACCCGAGGACAAATTTGCCTCAGGAACGGCTTGCTTTGTTTATTTGGACAGCGCATATTTGCCTTTGACAGTCAGCTCCGCACAACCTTTGGTCATGTGCAGAATATCAAAGGTAAAGCCCTGTTCTTTTGCTTCCGCAACAGCGTCTTCCAGCTCTTTCCACAGTTTGCTTTCCTTGAAGATGACATAGTCACTCTTCACGTAGACACCCAGTTCATAGTTCAGCACGATCAGACCCTTTTCTTTCAGGGTTTCCAGCAGCTCGCCGCGTTCTACCACTGGGGTCATATCCTCATCTTTATCCAGCAGATGGACATTCTCCATGGCGCCGGTATAGATGCCGTCGTTGCCGGAGCTGCGCAGCTCAAAATTAGCCACAGCATAGCGGCTGCTTTCTTTGATTTCTTTCAGCAGAGCCAGTTCTTCTGCGCTCAGTTCCGGAGATTTGGTACATTTGATGCTAACACTCATGGTCGCTCTTCCTTTCACTTTTTACATAGCTATATTGTAGCACGATTTGGTTTGTTTCTCAAGTTATCTGCGGATGTGCTGTCCCAATTGCTCAATGAAACCATTGAGATCCTCCGGCAGCCACAGACCGTTTTCCTTCACGAAGTTAACCACAAAGGAACTTTGCTCCTGCGATGGATCAGCGGTCTCAAAACCGTCCTGCAGCGCCTCTGTGTAAGCATTGACGAAACGATCGATATCATCTTCACTGAGGTCAGAGAGACCTTTCAGCTGTTCCTGCGCCGTCTGTGCCGCTTCGCTGTCAATTCCACTGATATCCAAAGAACCTACTGTCACCTGCAGAGCTGCGTGTTCTTCCTCTGTTTCTACCACGGAAACCTCCAAGGGAATGCGCTCTCTGGCTTTCATCAGTGCGGAAGTCACCTCTTTCAGCGCTGTTTCATCCAGTTCCTTCACTCCCACCGCCTCCAAATTGGAGCGCAGCTGTTTGTACAGATCCTCCTCGATGCTCTGCTTCACCGTCTGTACATCCCAGTCTTTCAGAACAGCAGATACCGCGGTATCTGCGTGAACATAAAGTTTGCACAGAGCCTCACCTACCTCTGCCGGATCAGGGCCTTTTTGGCAAGCACAGAGCGTGCAGCAAAGCAGCAGACTCAGCAAGATTGATTTCCAGTGTTTCAATTTGATTCCTCCCTACTTCTCACTCATCTCTTTTCTAACAGCATAGCACAGATTCTGAAAAATCGCAACGAAAAGCCAGTAACCGATCAGCGCGCCGAGACTGTTAAAAATCACATCATCAATGTCACTGACTCCACTCTGCAACAGCCACTGACAGAACTCAATGGACAGCGAGCTCATGGCTGCAATCAAAAGCACCGTTCTTTTTCTGATTCCTTTCCATAGCCACGGCAGAAAGAAACCCATAGGAACAAACCAAATAATGTTCCCCAACACCGGATACAGAAAAGCCCACAGTCCATTTCCCAATTCCTGAACAGTGTATATCAATGGTATCAGCTGAATGCTGCTCATAGAATGAGTCTCAAACACAGCAGACAGCCCTGCCTGCCGCAGAGCTGTGATTTTCAATAATGCTGCCAGATAGGTCACAAACAGTGTCAAAACAGCGTCACGACGCCTCAGAGAAGCCTTTCTAACAATCATAATCCCTACAAAGAATAAAAAGCCCAACGGCAGTGCAAAAGCCGCTGCGTCCAAGCTAAAATCCATAATTCGCTCCCAAGACATGGCTTTTCCCCCTTTCTATGCTCACTCTAACAGAAAAACGGCCGGAGAACAAGTCCCCGGCCGAAGAGTTTACTTCTTATTCATTTCCTGTTGGCGCTGCAGCTGACGCTGACGACGTTTTTCTTTGATTTTTTTGTATCTGCGAATATTATAAGCACGAAGCAGTAAAATCGCCACAACAAAAATCACAAAGAGAACTGCCAGAACTTTCAAAACGGACAGCATGAAGCTTCCCGCCTGTTCCATAAAGCTTGGTTTCTCCGCCGTCAGAGGTACCGCAGTGATTTTCAGCGGAACAGAGCCCAATTCTGTGTACATAGCATCGCCGATTTCCTTAACGGCAGATTTGGTCAAAGCAAAACTCAAGGTGCCGCTCATTCTGTCACCGGAGAGATAGCGACCCGGTACGTTGCTTGCAAAGCGAATGTCGGATTTTTTCAGCAGTTTATGGAGCTGCAGACTGTGATCTTCCAAGGCGCTGACCTGTGCTTTCTCATAAGGAACGCCTTCTTTGTAAATCGGAACCGATTTCTGTTTCAGATCGTCCACAGTGAAAGTCACTGTATCAAAGTTATTGAAGCAGTAATCATACAGACTGATGGTATCGCGATGGTCTGCCCAGTTACCCTGCTTGCAATTCAGAACAACGCAAAGCAGTTCTACGCCATCGCGTTCCGCAACGGAAACCATCGTATGGCCTGCTGCATCGGTGTAGCCCAGTTTTGCACCTGTAGCACCTTCATAATAATATTTGTTGCTTTCTGCAAACAAACCGGCCTGTGTCCCCCATGGACGCTGCTGAGGCTGCATATTGGTTGGCTGCATGGTGTAACTGAGGGCACCGAAATAGTCTCTGAAACCGTCCACAGACAAAGCATAGCGCAAAATTTTTGCCATATCTGCCGCGGTGGTATAATGATCTTCATTATGGAGACCATGAGCATTGGTGAAGTGGGTATTGCTGCAGCCCAGCTCCTCCAGCTTTTCATTCATGATCTCAGCGAAACCGGAAACATAGCTCTCCTCGCCCTTGTCATTGAGGGCAGTACGGTTTTCTTTGGTCGCCACATAAGAGCCCAAGCAGTTGGCTGCGTCATTGGCGGAAGCCATCAGAGTACCATAAAGCAGCTGTTCTACGGTGACAACTTCATCATGAGTCAGTGCGACATAAGTTGTGCCTGGGAAATCATAGCTGAACACGTCGTCCGGTGTGATTTCGTACTGATCTTTTGGATCACCAACCTCCAAAGCAATAGCGGCGGTCAGGATTTTGGTGATACTGGCCGGATAGTTCTTCTCATCCATATTTTTCTGAACAAGGATCTGCCCGCTTTCCGTATTCATCACAACATAAGCGTTGGAAACTGTGGTCGGTGCTGTATCCTGAATCGGCGTTTCATCCGCAAGGGCCGGCAGTGTCAAGCTGACACTCATGGACAAAGCCATCAATATTGAAAGAATTCGTTTCATAAGAACCCCCAAAGAGTGGATTTTCGATAAAATAGTCTATTATAGTTATCATAGCACATTTTCAAGATAAATTGAATAATCTTTTGAAAAAAATACGTATGATTCCTCTTTTTCAAGCCATACTAAGCTCAGATGCTACTCGCATCTCTCCATTTATCGACTTTTATGGAAAGAAGGTTCTGTCATGACTCGATTGACCTGTAATGCTACCAACTGTGCAAGCAACAAAAACAACCTCTGCTGCCGCCCTGCCATCAAGGTACAGGGTCAGCAGGCGAAAATGCCCTGCGATACCCGCTGCCAGAGTTTCAGCGAAAAAGGTTCCGGCGAGATTTCCAACGCCACTCACTTTGACAGTGGCAACCCAAGCCTGGAAGTAAAATGTACCGCCAAAAACTGTATCTTCAACCGCGACGGCGACTGTAAAGCCGAAGGCATCCACATCAATGGTGCCGGTGCCCGCACCTACTCCGAGACCGAATGTTCCTCTTTCAGTCTGGGGTCTAAAGAAGGTCTGTAAACAGAAAAGCTCCCCGATCGGGGAGCTTTTTTCATAGAAAGAAAAAATCCTCCGAACTTACGTCCGAAGGATTTCTGGAGGTGACACCCGGATTTGAACCGGGGAATAAAGGTTTTGCAGACCTTTGCCTTACCACTTGGCCATGTCACCATATGGAGCGGGTTACGAGGCTCGAACTCGCTACCTCCACCTTGGCAAGGTGGCGCTCTACCAGATGAGCTAAACCCGCATATTTGGTGCCTTCGGTCGGAATCGAACCAACGACACGTGGATTTTCAGTCCACT
>JAFSIC010000034.1 GCA_017439985.1 Oscillospiraceae bacterium | reverse complement strand
CTACGACAGAGGGAGTGGTGCGGCCGCCTTCAGCGTTGGGGATAACAACAGCGTCGCCGCCTTCCATAACGGATACACAAGAGTTAGTAGTACCCAGGTCGATGCCAATAATTTTTGCCATAATAAAATTCCTCCTAAATATATCGGTAAAGGTTAATTGTATACAGATTAGTTCGCTACCTTGACAACGCTGAAGCGAATTACCTTATCGCCCAGCTTAAAGCCTTTTTCAAATTCTTCCATGACGATGTTTTCGCCATAGTCATCGCTGTCTTCGGTCATAACCGCGTGGTGGAGCTCGGGATCAAATTCCATGCCCAGCGCTTCAATGGGGGTCACACCCAGCTTGGTCAGCACAGTTTCAAACTGTGTCAGAATCATTTCGATGCCCTTGCGTTCCGCATCATTTTCAGACAGCATCTTCAGCGCTCTCTGCAGAGTATCGTACACGGGCAGGAACTTCTTCACAGTGTCCGCACGAACATCCGCAAAGATCGCATCCCGCTCACGAGCGCTGCGCTTGCGGAAATTATCGTATTCCGCTGCCAGTCTCATGTATCGTTCCTGAGCTGCCTTCAGCTCAGCATTGGTATCGGGTGCAGAAGTTTCTTCCACAGCTTCAGCTTCCGCTGCCGCTTGTGCTTCGGGAATCTCCTGTTCCGGTGTCTTCAGTTCTTCGTTAGTCACGGTTATCTTCTCCTCTGATCATGAGTTTATTATCCATTCCGGCCGGCGGCTTCAATGTACCTGTTCCCAGTGCATTGGAAATACTCTGGGCAATCAGCTGCATTTTGCTCGCCACCGTAGCGTAATCCATTCGAGTGGGGCCCACAACACCGACCACACCGCGGACACCGCCGCCTGCATCGTAAGTGGCAAGGACCACACTGGAGTCACGCAGGGCTTCGGACACATTTTCGGGCCCCACAATGACCTTAACGCCTGTTTCCCCATCCATCAGCTCGGGGAATTCCATCGGTGCTTGATTTAAGTAATTCATCAAGGCATGTGCCTTGTCAGGATCTTGGAATTCGGGATGGTGCAGCAGTCGGTTCTGACCGCCTACAAAGCTGCCGGACTGCCCCGCCTGTGTCAGTGCCTCAATAGTAAAGGACGCCGCCACGGCTGTCAGTCCCATCACATCATCCAGCGCACGCTCCGTTGCGGAGATGACCGGCTGTGTGATCTGATCCTCTCTGAGTCCTGTGAAGTTTGCGTTCATCAGCACACTCAGCTTATCGATCTTGGACTTTTCCACAGACACCGGCAAACGCACCAGCTTGTTTTTTACAGTATTATCGCTGAGCAGCGCCACCATAATAAAGGTGTTTGCATCTACATATATAAAATCGAAGCGAACCACTGTCACTGCCTTGGGAGCGGAGATTGCCAACGCCGGCAAATCGGTGATCTGAGAGGCAAACTGTCCGATGTCGGACACCAGATTATCCAGCGCCATCAGTCTCCGAGTCAGCTCGCTGTTCAGCCGTTCCGTTTCCTCCGTGGAAAGTCTCTGGCGTTCCATCAGCTCATTGACATATAGTCTGTAGCCCTGCACCGTGGGAACACGGCCTGCTGAGGTATGGGGCTGATGGAGATACCCCATAGCGGAAAGCTCCGCCAGTTCATTGCGGATGGTCGCCGAAGAGCATCCCAGCCCGGCCTTTTGCGCCAGCGCCTTGCTGCCTACCGGTTCTGCCGTTTCGATGTATCGCTCAACAACAGCGGCCAGTATTTTCTTTTTTCTTTGGCTGATCTTCATGCCATACCGTCCGTTTCTTGTACATTTAAATAGTATAGCGGAAATTCCTCCGTTTATACACGAAGTTTAGCACTCACGCACTCTTAAGTGCTGGCACTCTTTCCTTTCGAGTGCTAATATAACACTTTTTCAGCCCGGAGTCAATAGATTTGCCTCATTCTGTTTGTGAACTTATGGTTAACAAATAGGGGCTGTCTTTGATTTGACACAAAGAATAACGATTCTTATTCTTTTGCATGTAATTTTGCACAAAAACCACCCTTTGTTTTTAGTTGACAAGAAAATATCATTCATTGTGTTCATGTTGCACATTTGTTAAAATGATTATGGAAAAGCTAAATGGCGAATCTTGGCCAAAGAAGGATTCGCAAGAAATAAGGAGGTAAATCCATGGCAAAGTTCAATCCCATCACCGCTGAAATTGCTGAGCTGCTCAAGGCTGTAGTTGGCGAAAAGCGTTTTCAGTACGGTGAAACTGTAAAGGAAGAGTACTCCCACGACGAAATGCCCATTTACGGCAAGTTCCCCCCCGAAGCTGTTGTTGAAGTAGAAACTACTGAAGAAGTTTCCAAGATCATGAAGATCTGCAACGACAATCTGATCCCCGTAACCGTTCGCGGTTCCGGCACTTCTCTGACCGGTGCTTCCGTTCCCATCCACGGCGGTCTGGTTCTGTCCACTGCTCGTATGAACAAGATTTTGTCCTACGACATGGCTAACATGGCTGTTACTCTGCAGCCCGGCGTTCTGCTGCAGGATCTGGCAGCCGACGTTGACAAGCACGGCTTCTACTATCCCCCCGACCCCGGCTCCAAGACCTCTACCGT
>JAFSIC010000033.1 GCA_017439985.1 Oscillospiraceae bacterium | reverse complement strand
GGAATATTGACCTCTTTGCTTTTGCTTGAGGTGAGGCGGATGTTCAGCCTTCTTTATTACCCCGGTATTTTACCACGGGTTTTATGGAATGTCAATAGGTTTTTGCAGGAAAATTTCAACATTTTCTGCAAAAACCTATTGACATTTAAAGAATTACTGCTCATAGAGCTTGGGGAAGGTTCGCTTGTCCGGACCGTACATGAAACCGTACAGCACCGCGCCAACCAGACCGCAGATGATAAATACGGTCCAGATCAGCCGGTAGTTGCTGTTTGTCACCATCAGCAGGAAGCTGATCAGATATTGAGTCAAAGAAGAGAACAAGGAATAGACCACGCTGGAGATACCGCCGATTCTGCCTCTGTGGGAGGCCGGGACACGACGGGAGTTGTAGGGATTGCTGCCCAGCACGGTGACAACCTCTCCTAAGGTGAATACAAACATGCCCGCAAACAGGACGATAACAGCGGCTTCCAAGGAAAACAGCGCGTTTCCTGCCACGAACAGCAAAAGGCCCAAAATGGTCTTGGGAATTTCTGTAAGTCTCTTTAGAAGTACCGTAAGAATCGGTGTGAACACGATGACCACAAATCCGTTCAGACTGTTGAGGTATCCATATAAGGTGGCACCGGCCTCACCCATAGTCTCCTTCAGCTGCAAAGGAAGCAGCAGACCCATCAAATTGGAGGGCATGGAGGCGATGCAACCAATGAGGAGCATACCGATCAGTACCGGCCGCTGCTGTAATATCTTTAAAACGGAAAGCTTTTCGTCCACTGGATGCTCATATTCGCTATAGTTTTCACTTAGTGTCTGTAAATCCTCGGAGATGGCGTTCTTTTGGTGAACGAAGAAGAAAATCAGAACGGTAGAAATGAAGATGGAAAGACCGTTGATGCAGAAAGCCAGCCGTATGAATTTCTCAAAGAGAATACCGGAAACACTGGCACCCACGATAAAACCCAAATTAAAGCCCAAATAAGAAAGAGAATAGGCTTTTTCCCGCTGAGCAGAGGTGGAATAGTCGGCATTGAGCGCGTCATAGGCTGGAGATTCGATGGTCTGAAACAGACCTGCCAAAAACAGTAATACCGCAGTACCAATGGTCAGCGGCAGAATCGCTGCCAATAAATACAGACTCACTGTGCAGCAATCGAACAAGATGATGATGGATTTCCGGCTGAACCGGTCTGCCAGTTTGCCGCCTAATAGGGCTGCTGGGAAGGAGAGAACCGATGCGGTGGCGATCATCAAGGTAGCAGTTCCATCGCTGAGCCCTAGTTTTGTCGTCAGAAAAAAGGTCAGCATGGGCCATACGAAGGAACCCATAGCGGTTACCAGCTTGCCGATAAACAGAATGTAGATTTCTTTTTTCAACCCACCATATTGGGTGATCAGCTGCTTCATAGATAGACTCCTGCGAAATGCTCAAGATGAGCTCAGTATAGCACAACTGTTTGGAGAAAGCAATGAACCAGTCGTTGAAAGGCCGGTTGTAAGGACGAAAAAACACCCCGGTCTTTTGACCGGGGTGAAGTATTTGTACAACGGAGCGATACCGAGCGGTACCCAATGGTCTATCGATTACAGACCAGCTGTGCACGCATTGTCAGCCGCGACTCGCGGCTTAGTACATGCCGGCGCCGGCGGCAGCAGCGGCGTTCATGGCAGCCATGTCAGCAGCGGGATCCTTCTTATCGGCAACCAGGCTCTCGGTGGTCAGCACGCAGGATGCGATGGAAGCTGCGTTCTCCAGGGAGGAACGGGTAACCTTGGTGGGATCCACGATGCCTGCGCCGATCATATCCACATATTCCTCGGTGTAAGCGTTGTAGCCGAAGCCAACCTTGCCGGAGGTGCGGATCTTCTCGTAGACAACAGAGCCGTCAACACCGGCATTCTGAGCGATCTGGCGGATGGGAGCCTGCAGAGCGGATGCGATGATCTTAGCACCGGTCTTCTCGTCGCCGGTCAGAGTCTCGATCAGAGCCTCAACAGCAGCGATGGCATTGACCTGAGCGGTACCGCCGCCGGCTACGATGCCTTCTTCCACAGCAGCGCGGGTAGCGTTCAGAGCATCCTCAACACGCAGCTTCTTTTCCTTCATAGC
>JAFSIC010000032.1 GCA_017439985.1 Oscillospiraceae bacterium | reverse complement strand
TTGCCAGTGACCTTCTCGATCTGCTGAACAAAATGATCAAGCATATCATTGGGCACAAAAGCCTGAACCGTTCCTCCAAATCCGCCGCCATGCACTCGGTAGGCACCGCGGCCCTCCAGAAGCGTTTCACAAAGGGCGAGAGTCACCGCAACATCCTGCCAGAATCTTTCTCCGAGAGGATAAATATTCTGCAGATACATCCAGGAGCTTTTGCCGGATTCGATCACCAACTTCAAAAAAGCATCGAAATCCCCGTTTTTCAGCGCTTCTGCTTCTTTGACAACACGCTTGTTCTCCTGGTATACATGAATGGCTCTCAGAAGAGCACGGTCAGGAACCTTTCCGCGGATTTCAGGCAGAGCCTTCATGAATTCCGTCTCGGGAATTTCTCTCAAATAGCGCTTGCCAAACTTCTGGCACACAGCCAGCAGTTCTTTCGTGATAGCTGCATATTCTTCGGTCAGATCAGCGTGATCAGCGCCCGTATCAATAATGCAAAGAGCATGGTTGGTAGCTGCAAAATCAAAGTTGATTTTTTCCACCTTGGGTTCATAGGGGTTTGCGAAGTCCATGAATACCAGTCCGCCAGTGGCAGAAGCCAACTGATCCATCAGGCCGCACGGCTTTCCAAAAAACTGGTTTTCAGCATATTTGGCAATCTGAGCAAGCTCAGATGCCGGAAGCCGACTGTTGCAAAAGAGATCGTTCATGATTGTAGCGATCAGAATTTCAAATGCAGCTGAAGAACTCAAACCGCTGCCGGGAAGCACAGAAGAATGAACTTTGGCATCAAAACCGCCCAATTCGAAGCCGTGCTGAACAAAGCCATCGGCTACGCCGCGAACGAGGGCTGCCGTCGTATTCTGTTCCTCCGGATGAACATGCAGCTCATTCAAATTGATACGGATCAGGGGATATCCTTCGGAATGAATGTTGATCCAATCGGTTCCGTTGAGAATGACATCGGCGACCGTTTCTAGATCGACTGCTGCCGCAAGCACGCAGCCCTGCTGATGATCCGTATGATTACCACCGATTTCCGTACGTCCGGGAGCGGAGAACTGATAGTGCTGTCGCATCGTTGTGTTTCCTCCATTTGAACAGCTTTTACTGAATTGATTGTTGGAACCGTTGCCCAAAGGCAAACCAGGGGGAGTCTTTTGGCTCGATAATATTCTAACAATCCATCTTCCGAAAACGAATAAACCGGTTGATACACTTCATGCACAAAATGATACACTGGGCGAAAACAGACTGCTACAGATAGAAAAAAAGCATCTCGCGAGAGATGCTTTTCAGATGTGTCATTTTACTTTTCTTTTTGAACTTTACGGTAATCCGATGGGGCTTGGCCTTTTTGTTTATGGTAAATCCGGCTGAAATACAGAGGATTATCGTATCCGACAATGGCTGCGATTTCCGTTACGGAGTAATCCGTTGTTTCAAGAAGACTCTGCGCGTTGTTCATTCGGATATTCAGCAGAAATTGTTTGGGCGATACGCCATATACTTTCTTGAAATTTCGCATGAACAAACTGAGACTCATGTGTCTGGAACGAGCATAGTCTTCCACGTTGATCGGTTCGTGATAATGGTCATGGAAGTAACGCCTGGCCAGATCCATTTCTTCCTGCACAGCCGCGCTTACAAGTGTTGGCTTTTCCAAACGAGTACGCTGGACTGTCAGGAAGATTTCTCGCAAATACATTTCCAGCAGTTCCTGATAACCAACGCGGCAGGTCAGGAACTCTTCGATCATAAGCTTAAAGAGATGTACATATGCGGAAGGGGTTCCACAATAGAAAACATGCTCTTCCAGCGGAATGTCATAGTGTTTGAGAATGTTGCGGACATCACTGCCAGTAAAATGAACCCAATACACCTCAGGCTTATCTTCACCAAAATACTCATAATGCTGTTCTTCCTTTGGCTGGAACAGCACCATGTGTCCTGCAGTTACAACAATGTCAGCACCATTCAGATAGAAGTGCGTTTTACCAGAAGCAATGTACAGAAGCTGAAAGTCAACACGCCCGCGTGGAGACCACGTAGGGAGCTTTTCCTTGGTTTTCAGTCTGTATGTTCCGCAACTGCCAACGATCAGCGGTTTCGATTTATCCTTAAAGGGAAGTTTGGAATTATTCAGATATCCGGAGTGATAATACAT
>JAFSIC010000031.1 GCA_017439985.1 Oscillospiraceae bacterium | reverse complement strand
CGACACAGTTGAAAAGGAAGAGTTGCTTGCTGTGATCGCTGCCTATAGTCAGGCTTATGATTTCCATTCCATCATTCCCATCAGCGCCAAGACTGGAGAAGGTGTGGAGCTGCTGCTGAGGGAAGCGGAAAAATTTGCCCAGGAAGGTCCGTTTTTCTTCCCGGATGATGCTGTTACCGATCAGCCGGAACGACAGATTATGGCAGAGATTATCCGTGAAAAGCTGCTGTGGTGCTTGGATCGTGAGATTCCCCATGGCACAGCAGTGGAGATTACCCGCTTTACGGAACGGGATAATGGCATTATCGATCTGGATGCCACCATTTATTGTGAAAAATCCAGTCATAAGGGCATTATTATTGGAAAACACGGCGATATGCTGAAAAAAATCAGCACTATGGCAAGAACTGATTGTGAAAAGTTTATGGGCACCAAGGTATTTCTGCAAACCTGGGTCAAGGTCAAGGAAAACTGGCGTGACAGCGATTTTCTGATTCGAAATTTCGGTTACCAATGATTGTTGGCATAGTGGGTCAAAAATGGAGAATCCTAATATCATGATAGTAGATATAGGAGGATGCGATATGGACCCATGTATGCTTTGGAACCTGTTTTTGGACACCGGTGCCCCGGAACTTTATCTGCTATATGTGAAAGCGCTGCGGGAGGCTGAGCCTGCTTCGGCGTAGAACCGGAGCTGGATATGTATTTTACGACAGAAGGTCTTGTACTGAGAGAAACCGAATATAAAGACGCTGATAAGCTTCTGACGGTGCTGACAAAAGACCGTGGGAAGCTGACGCTGCGTGCCAGAGGGGTCAGAAGCAGAAGCAGCCGCCTAAAAAGCGGCTGCCAGCTTCTGGCCTACTCTGAGTTTACGGTGTTTGAAAACAAGAACAGTCAGCTTGTGGATGAAGCGGTTCCGATCATGCTGTTTTTGCCGCTCCGTCAGGACATTGAAAAGCTGTCTCTGGCATCTTACTTTGCTCAGGTTGCTGAGGTACTGTCTCAGGAAGATAGCCCCAGTCCGGAGCTTCTTTCCCTGTGTCTCAATGCTCTTTATGCGCTTTCTGAGTTGGACAGGCCGCAGACGCTGATCAAATCTGCTTTTGAGCTTCGTGTTGCGTGTTTGGCAGGATATACACCCATGTTGGATGGCTGTGCTGTTTGTGGTGCGGCTGAGCCTGATCGTTTTCATGTGATGGGTGGAGTGCTGCAATGCGCCAATTGTCTGCTTTCGGATGATCCGGGTGTTCGTCTTCCAATACATACCGGGACGCTTTCTGCCATGCGGTATATTACAGGGTGTGATTTAAAGCGGTTGTTTTCCTTTCAGCTTGGTGAGCAGGGGATGAAGGAGCTGTCTGACGCAGCGGAGACCTATCTGCTGGCGCAATTGGAACGTGGTTTTTTTACATTGGATTTTTATAAATCCTTGAAAATTTAGTATTAAGGGTCACGAATATGTCTGAACTATATGAAAAATCATTCAATAAATTGGAGTTAAATACTGTTTTGCAGATGCTTGCTGATCAGGCTTCCAGTGAGGAAGCAAAAGAACGCTGTAAAGCTATTCGCCCTCTTTCGGATCTGGATGACATCCGTGTTCTGCAGCAGCAGACCAGCGCAGCATGCCGTTTGATTGTGCAGAAAGGCTCGCCAGGGCTTGGCGGCATCCAGGATGTCAGCGAATCTCTGGCACGAGCAGATCGCGGCGGTTCTCTCTCTGCAGGGGAGCTGTTGAGAATTGCCGCAGTGCTTCGCTGCGCCCGTATGGTGAAAAACTATGCGGAAACCGATGCTGTATCCTCGGTTTTGGATCCCTGGTTTATGGAGCTGGTAGGTAACAAGTATCTGGAAGAAAAAATCGATCATTCCATTCTTTCCGAGGAAGAGATTGCTGATGCTGCCAGCAGTGAGCTTGCAGATATTCGCCGTCATATTCGGATACAGAGCTCCAAAATCCGTGAATCCCTGCAGAAGGTGATATCTTCACCTACGTATGCAAAATATTTGCGCGAACCGATCATTACCATTCGTTCTGATCGGTTTGTTGTTCCGGTCAAGAGTGAATTTAAATCTTCGGTTCCCGGTCTGGTACATGACGTTTCCGCTTCCGGCAGCACGTTTTTTATTGAACCGATGCAGGCAGTCAATGCGAATAATACACTTCGCGAGCTGTTTGCCAGAGAGCGGAAAGAAATCGAACGAATTTTGGCTGAGCTTTCCGCGGAGGCGGCCGCGTATAAGCCTCATATCGATCAGAACTATGAGATTTTGGTGCAGTTGGATTGCATTTTTGCAAGAGCCAAGCTCTCATTTCAAATGCATGCTATGGAGCCGGAGATTCGGCAGGATGGAAAAATGGAACTGAAAAATGCCCGACATCCGCTGATCGATCCGAAAAAGGTTGTTCCCATTTCTTTGCGCCTTGGTGATGATTTTGATACCATGGTCATTACGGGACCTAACACTGGTGGTAAAACGGTTACGTTGAAAACCATTGGTTTGCTTACTCTAATGGCTGAGTGTGGGCTGCATATTCCGGCCGATGACGGCAGTTTCATTTCTGTGTATGATCGGGTGCTTGCGGATATCGGTGATGAACAGTCCATCGAGCAATCTTTGTCCACATTCTCCGCACATATGAAGAATATTGTTGAGATCGTTAGCATCTGTGATGACCGCTGCCTTGTTTTGTTTGATGAACTTGGTGCGGGCACAGATCCTGCGGAGGGTGCAGCACTGGCCATTGCGTTGATTCAGTATTGCCGTCAGTGTGGTGCCAGTGTTGCCGCGACTACCCACTATGCGGAGTTGAAACTGTTTGCTATGCGGACTCCCGGTGTAATCAACGCATCCTGTGAGTTCAATGTTGATACACTGCAGCCCACATACCGTCTGCTGATCGGCATTCCGGGAAAGTCCAATGCTTTTGCGATTTCCAGAAAGCTGGGGCTGCCTGAACATATTATCCAGGAAGCCGGCAATATGGTCAATGAGAACGATGCTAATTTCGAAGATGTTCTCAATCAGCTGGAGCAGCAGCGGCAGGCTATGGAAGCGGCTCGGCAGGAGGCTGAGACACTCCGCCAACAGACAGAAAAAGCAAAGAAGCAATCTGATGCTTACCTGCAGGAGATGAAAAAAGAACGGGAAAAAGCGGTTGCAAAGGCGAAGCTGGAGGCTCAGCATATCATCGACGATGCTCGTCGAACAGCCAACACCGTGCAGGAGGAACTGAAACAGCTTCGCAAGCAAATGAAAGATACAGCTGATGCGCAGGGAGTAAATGTGAAGCAGTCTGAACTGCGCCGTGCTCTGAATGAAGCGGAAGAGAAGCTGGCAGGGGAGAGAGAACAGCCTAAGCGGCCTGTACCGTCAAGAGCCATTCGGGTTGGCGATACGGTGGAGCTTCTGAAACTTGGTTCCAAGGCTTCTGTGCTTGCGATCAATAAAGATGGTTCCTATCAGCTGCAGGCAGGCATTATGAAGATCACTGCAAAGGCTGATGAGGTTTATCTGCTGGAGGATCAGCAGTCCAAATCTGTAAAAAAGATCCTTCAGAACAATAAACGGGAACTGCGTCTGGAAGCAGCCTGTCCGGAATTGGATATCCGTGGTATGGCTTCGGATGAGATGCTTGGTGTTTTGGGAATGTTCCTGGATAATGCGTTCCTTTCCAATCTTCCTTCGGCTCGGATCATTCATGGTAAAGGCACCGGTATTCTCCGTGCCGCTGTTCATGCAGAACTCCGCAAATGCAAATACGTGAAAAAGTTTAGGCTGGGTACCTACGGTGAAGGCGAGGACGGCGTCACTATCGTTGAATTTGCATAATTAGCATTGACTTTTTTATAAAAGTTGCTAGAATAGACGTATAAGCTTGCTACAAGGAGTGTCATACTATGTATATGCAGCAGTCTATTGTAAAGTGTGAGTCCGGCCTGTACAACCGGCAAGCTACTTACTTTATTCAGAAAGCCAATGAATTCAAGTCCAGCATTTGGATCGAAGTGGAAGAGCGCCGCATCAATGCAAAGAGTCTGCTGGGCGTGCTGTCCATGGGCATCACCAAAGGTACCCGCATCAGCCTGATCGCAGAAGGTCCTGATGAGGAAGAAGCTGTTAATACGCTGACTGAGATGTTGGTCAAGGAGATTTTCTGATCCTGAATACATAAAACTGCCTCAAAAACGGGGATCGTTTTTGAGGCAGTTTTTGAATCATGAGGTATAGTATGACCTTTGATGAATTGAAAGAAAAAGCGCGTTCTTTGCCACTGGCTCCCGGTGTCTATCTGATGCAGGATAAAGGCGGCAAAGTGATCTATGTTGGCAAGGCAAAGAAGCTTCGTAATCGTGTCAGCCAGTATTTTCAGGATTCCGCTGCCCATTCACCAAAAACCAGGAGAATGGTTTCCATGATCGATCATTTTGATGTGATCGTGGCAGCGTCTGAATTTGAGGCGCTGGTTTTGGAATGTTCTTTGATCAAGCGCCATATGCCCAAATATAATATTCTGCTGAAAGATGACAAAGGGTATCCCTATTTGCGTATTGATATGCGGGATGAATATCCTGTCATGACCATGGTGAATCGAGTCATGGATGATGGAGCGGACTATTATGGTCCGTATGGCGGCAGATTTGTAACGCAGCAGCTGATCGATACCATTCGTTTGACCTTTAAACTGCCTGGATGTGGGAAAAGCTTCCCAAAGGATCTGGGAAAAGATCGCCCGTGTCTCAATTATCATATGAATAATTGTGATGCGTGGTGTCAGTTGAGCAGAACCGCAGAAGAGTATCGGCTGATCATGAAGCAGGTCACTATGCTTTTGCAGGGAAAATACAAACAGATCGCCCAGTCCCTGCGGCAGCAAATGGAGGATGCTGCTGAGGCGCTTGAGTTTGAGCGTGCAGCTGCATTACGGGATCGGATGCTTGCCATTGAAAATCTTGGGAAAAAGCAGCTTGTCACAGCCGGAACCATGGCGCATACTGATGTGATCGGGTACTATGAGGGATCGGCAAAGGCCTGTTTTTCTGTGCTTCATTTTGTGGACGGAAGCTTACTGGATAAAAGCTATGAAATCGTTCCTCTGTCCGGTAATATGGAAGATGCCGTCTCTTCGCTGGTCAAGCAGTATTATCTATCCAGAAATTGTGCACCGAAGGAGATTCTGCTTCCGTGTGAAATGGAAGACGCACAACTATTTTCTGATCTTCTGTATCAGAATTTAAAAAAGAGAGTTCATATTCGTGTGCCGCAGCGCGGTGATGGCGTTCGCCTTGTACAGCTGGCCAATAAGAATGCGTCTGAAGAGGCGGAACGGGTCACATCAAAAGAAGAACGTACATCCGGAACTTTGCTTCTTCTCAGAAACATTCTCGGTCTGCAGGAAATACCATCCAGAATGGAAGCCTATGATATTTCCAATACTGCCGGCACGGATATTGTTGCTTCTATGGTTGTATTTGTGGATGGCAAACCATTAAAGCGTGATTACAAGCGTTTTAAAATCCATGACCTGTT
>JAFSIC010000030.1 GCA_017439985.1 Oscillospiraceae bacterium | reverse complement strand
GTTCCAATCTTAAAAGAATTCGAATCTGCACTCTAAGCACAAAATCACTTGCGTCTGTAAAAGTACATTTTCTCAAATAAAATTAACTTGAGTCTTCTAAGCTATTAGCTTAAATGTTGTTCAATTTTCAAGGTCCTGTTCGATTGGTCCCTCTCGCGAGGTACTTCGACATTATATCATGTAGCTTTCAGCTTGTCAAGCATTTTTTCAAACTTTTTTGAAGTTTTGTTTGTCTTGCTTGTCTCTCGCTGACAGCTTTGTTATAATACCACACCTGTTTCTGATTGTCAACACCTTTTTTCAAAAAAATATGCTGCTTTTTCTCCTTTGTGATTCATCGACAAAAGACGGTTGATTTTTCCCGAATCCATGATATAATAGTTACATTGCAACAGCGATTTGCGCTTGTAGCTCAGTGGATAGAGCACCGGCCTCCGGAGCCGGGTGCGTTGGTTCGATTCCAATCAGGCGCGCCAAAAAGCCCGACACGATCGTGTCGGGCTTTTCTTATTTCTTATTCTTCAATAATATATGCTGCAGTGATGAGACCATAGTAAACGGTATGCAGGTCTTCCGGGTTCTGTTCCCAATCCGGATAGAAGCGTTCCATCACATCCTGTGGGATCTCTTTGCCGTCCTGACGGACTTTGTAGATCACTTTGCATTCCAGAGTCAGTGGGAATTCCTTCAGTGCAGGAACGGAAATCGTGTCCGCATCCACAAGAGTCAAGCCGCATTCTTTCACTTTATCAAAATCACGACCGGATTTGGTACCGCAGAAAGCAAGCGCTTCCTTCACTTTATCGTTCTTTTCCATTGGAATATTTACGGTGAATTCCATTGCTTCGTCCATCATGCCTTTGGTGTGACGAACTTCGCGGATATAAGTCTGGAAGACCGGTTTGCTCCAATCCACGCCGATGGTACCCCAACCGATGGTCATTGGGTTCACTTTTTCACCCACTTTGGTGGTAACCAAAATACCGCCGTGGGTCATTTTATCCATGATTTGTGGTGCGTATTCAAATGGATTGATCTGTTTTTTGTTCATGTCAATTCCCCCTTGCCGATTTGCCCCAATTATACCACAAACGTCCGTTTTCTGTAAACATTCCTTTCCTTATTATCTGTTCACAAATTGTTCACAGTTCTTTCAGCTTGTATTCAGCATTTCATAGTAAGATATTCGATGGAAATTTATCCAAAAGGAGGAACCTCGTTTGATCGAAGTGAAAAACCTTTGCAAGCGCTATGGCGACCATACGGCTTTGTCCGATCTGTCTTTCACCATTGAAAAAGGACAGATCTACGGCTTCCTTGGTCCAAACGGCGCAGGCAAATCCACAACTATGAACATTATGACGGGCTGTCTTGCTGCAAGCAGCGGTTCCGTCAGCATCGACGGCTATGACATCTTTGAAGATGCCGACGAAGCAAAGCGCCGCATCGGCTATTTGCCGGAACTGCCGCCTCTGTATCTTGACCGCACTCCACGAGAATATCTGACCTTTGTTGCCAGAGCGAAAAAAATCCCCTCTGCACAAATTAAAGAACAGGTAGCTCATGTGATGCAGGTGACCCAGATCAGTGATGTAGCCGATCGTCTTATCAAGAATCTCTCCAAAGGCTACAAACAGCGTGTCGGCATTGCTCAGGCTATTTTGGGCGATCCGGAAGTCATCATTCTGGACGAACCGACCGTAGGTTTGGATCCAAAACAGATCATTGAGATTCGTGATCTGATCCAGCAGCTGGGCAAAAAACATACCGTTATCCTGTCCAGCCACATTCTTTCCGAAGTGCAGGCGATTTGCCAGACTATCCTCATTATTTCCAAGGGCAAGCTGGTTGCCTGCGATACTCCGGAAAATCTGGAACGACTCTTTGCCGGCTCCACCACTGTGGAACTGCGTACCGAAGCATCCAAAGCGGAAGTTCAGCAAATCATCAGCGGTCTGTCCGAACTGAGCGGCAGCAAAACCAAGGAGCTGCCGGACGGAGGCTGCTCTGTCCGGCTGGAATGCAGCGGCAATGACAGCGACAGCTTCTGCCGTCAGATCTTCTTCGCCTTCGCTGATGCGAAAAAGGCGATTCTGGAACTTTCCGTTGCCAAAGCAAGTCTGGAGGACATCTTTATTGAACTGACCTCCGCAGAACAGTCTGACAAGCCTGCTGCTGTTTCTTCCGAAATCAAAGAAGAAGTCAGCGAACTCATTGAAAATACCGAAAAGGAGGAACATGAATAATGAATGCTGTATTCCGACATGAAGTATCCTCCCACTTCCATAGCCTGAGTGCCTATGTCTTTGGCGCTTTCCTGCTACTCTTCGGCGGTGTTTACACTATGGTCATGAACCTGAACAACCTGCTGACCAACTTTGAGTTCGTCATGGGCAACATGGCCTTTATTTTCCTTATTATTGTTCCGATCCTGACCATGCGCGTACTGGCCGAGGAACGCCGTCAAAAAACTGACCAGCTGCTCTACTCTCTGCCAATTTCCATGACCGATGTGGTATTGGGAAAATTCGGCGCACTGCTGGTTATGCTGCTGATCCCACTGGCTATCATCGCACTGTATCCTGTGGTACTCAGTGCCTTCGGCAACATCCACTTCCCGACTGCTTACGGCGCGATGCTGGGCTTCTTCCTGCTGGGCGCTGCTCTCATCGCCATCGGTCTGTTCATCTCATCCATCACGGAGAGCCAGGCAGTTGCGGCAGGTCTTTGCTTCGTTGTTATGCTGCTGAACTACTACATCAGCGATCTGGCTACTTTCGTTGCAGCCACTGCCTTTGCTTCCTTCAGTGCTTTTGCAGCTGTGATCGTTATTCTCGCCCTGCTCATCAACATGATGACAAAAAACGGCACGATCTCTCTGATTTTTGCCGCTGTTGGTGAAGGTGCACTGCTGGCGGGCTATCTGCTGAACGCTTCTTCTTTTGAGGGGCTGTTCCCGAAAGTGATGGAAAGCCTTTCTCTCTTTGACCGCTTCTATGTCTTTGTCAACGGCGTCTTTGATTTGAGTGCGGTCGTTTACTTTATCACTGTGATCGCGCTGTTCCTCTTCCTCAGCGTGCAGTCCATGGAAAGACGGAGGTGGAATGACTAATGAAAAAGGATCTTTTCGCAGGCTTTAAGACCCGCAGTTTCCGCATGGGCGGATACAGTGTGGCTGCCACTGCCTTGGTATTGGCCATTCTCATTGTGGTCAACGTCCTGATGGGCGTACTGCCAAGCAAATGGACTCAGCTTGACCTGAGCTCCAATCAGCTCTTTACCATCTCCCAGCAGACCGAGGAAGTCCTTGCTTCTCTGGATGAGCAGGTGGACATTTACTGGATCGCACAGAGCGGCGCAGAGGATGATACCCTCGGTGCTCTTCTGGACAAGTATGCCGGTATGAGCAGCAAGCTGTCCGTCAGCAAAAAGGACCCAAATGTGAATCCAACCTTCGTGCAGAAGTATGTCACCTCCGGTCTTTACAACAACTCCCTCATCGTGGAATGCGGCGAACGCTTCCGCTATGTACCTTATGATGAGATTTTTGAGTACGATTACAGCAACTACTATTATGATGGCTCTTATAGTGTCAGCTTCGCCGGTGAGGGTGCGCTGACCTCCGCTATCGCCTATGTCACCAGTGAGACCCTGCCGAAAGTATATCTGCTCAGTGGTCATGGTGAACCTGCTCTCAGCAATGCGTTCAGCACCGCAGCTGAAAAACAGAACATGGAGCTGGCTGAGCTGTCTCTGCTCTCTGCCGGTGAGATCCCTACGGATGCTTCTGCCATCATCATTCACTCTCCACAGAGTGATATCTCCGCCGAAGAGAAAAACCTCCTCTCCGACTGGATGGCACAGGGCGGTAAACTCTTCTACATCTCCAATCCTGCCGACAGTGACGGACAGTTTGCCAATATCGAGGCAATTCTGGCAGGTTACGGCATGAGCGCAGTGGACGGTGTTGTACTGGAGGGCAACCAGAACAATTACAGCATCATGGGTCCTCTCTATCTCATTCCTACCATCAAATCTCACGCCATCACCGCTCCGCTCATCGAAAACAACTACTTCATTCTTGCTCCGATCGCTCATGGTATCGCTATCAGCGAAAACCTCGGCGAAAATCTGACTGTGGAAGCACTTCTCTCCACCTCTTCCTCTGCTTATTCCAAACTGGCCGGCTACGAAATGAGCACCTATGAAAAAGAGGAAGGTGACATTGACGGCCCACTGAATCTGGCTGTGGCTGCTGAAGATTCTACCAGCGGTGCACAGATCGTATGGCTGTCCTCCGCTTATCTGGTGGACGACAGTGCCAACGCACAGGTTTCCGGTGCAAACCAGGACTTCTTCCTCAACTGTCTGGCTTGGATGTGCGAGCTGGAAGACGGCATCAGCATCCATTCCAAGAGTCTTGATGCGGAATATCTGACCATCAACGACGGTACTGCTTCTCTGCTGAGCCTGCTGGTAGTCGGAATCATTCCTGTCGCTTACCTTTGCGTGGGCATCGTGACCACTGTGAAACGGAGGAGAAGCTAATGGCAAGAAAGAAACGCGGAAAAAGCCTTCTTCTGCTGAGTCTGGTCCTTCTTCTGCTTCTGGGAGCAACCGCAGCAGTCATGACGCTGCTTCCTGACGAAGACACTGAAGCCGAAGAGAGCGTCAATGAAGGTGTGGAGATCCTCACTCTCAAAGAGGAGGATGCCTCCGCTATCAACTGGACGGTAAACGGCGAAACCTTTGCCATGGATAAAAACGGCGAGGATTGGGTTCTGAGCAGCGACCCTGCTTTCCCTCTCAGCCAGGAGCACATGAGCGCTATCTTCACTGATCTGGGCGGTCTGCTCAGCTACAACACCCTGGAAAACGTGACCGATTTGGCCGAATACGGTCTGGATGAGCCGACTGCTGTCATTCATGTGGACGACGCCAATAAAAAACTGGTCACTATTCATCTGGGTGACGCCGCTCCTATGGACAGCCTGCGCTATCTTTCTCTGGGCGACGGCAAGGTCTACATGGTCAGCAACGCCATTCTCCAGAATTATAATGTAACACTGGACGATCTGATGGCTTATGAAACCATCCCGACCTTCAAAAACCACAAAAGCATCCGTGTTATTTCCGGTGACGCTGTGCTGGAACTGAACTGCCAGACCAATTCTCAGAATGGTGAAAAAACCTCTATCTGGACCTGCGGCGAGCAGGAATTGGACGCTGAAAAAGTAAAAGCCTTCTGTGACAACATCAGCTCTCTGAGCTGGCTGGGCTGCGAAGGCTACGGTATCAGCGACTTTGCTCCTTATGGTTTGGATGTTCCATCTGTGACTGCTGCTGTGCTCTGGCATGAAGATGACGGCACGGAGCAGAGCTTCACACTGGAAATCGGCGCCGACAAGGACGAAAGCTCCTGCTACGCCCGCATCGCCGGCTCTGACATGGTGTACAGTATCGACCGCTCTGTGCGTGATACACTGACACAAACTACGGTTAGCGATTTGCTTCCAACAGCTGAATAAACACAAAAAGCACCATCTTTCGATGGTGCTTTTTTATTCGCTTTATTCTTCGATCACTTTGTACATGGTGCCGGCGGTCTCTTTGGTGGCGTACTCTGTCACAGACAGAACCTCCACCTGCAGCGGACGGTTGCCCAACTGAATGAGAATACGGTCGCCCTCTTTGACAGCATAGGAAGCTCTTGCTACCTTGCCGTTGACCAGAATACGCTCGCCGTCGCAGGCTTCATTAGCCACAGTGCGGCGTTTGATAAGGCGGCTGACTTTCAAGTATTTATCCAGACGCATCGTCGTTCCTCCTTACAAGAAAAGCCGGACAGCTGTCCGGCTTTTTTCATTCCTCCATTGCAGTTCCACTATGCGAAACAGCCTGTAGGTGCAACCTACTATTTGGAAACTTCTTCTTTCAGTGCTTTACCAGCTTTGAAGGAAGGCAGTTTGGATGCAGGGATGATGATTTTTTCTTTGGTTCTTGGGTTGATGCCTTCGCGAGCTGCGCGTTCTTTTACTTCGAAGGTACCGAAGCCAACCAGAGAAACTTTTTCGCCTGCTGCGAGAGTTTCGGTGATTGCGTCGAGAACTGCTGCTACTGCTTTATCGCTGTCTTTTTTGGACAGGTTGGTTTTCTGTGCTACAACTGTGATCAGGTCTGCTTTGGTCATGATAATGATCCTCCAATTTTTCTTCTTTCGTATATCATTGTGATGATATGCTTAATCTTCGCTGTCGGTGTCCCGCTCGTCCAGCTCTTTGGCTTCGCTCCACAGGTCCATCAGCTCGCCCGTCATATCCGGGTCCAGCTTGATACCCTGCTGCTTCGCCAGCTTCTCCACCTGCTCAAAGCGGCGGATATAGCGCTCGGTGGCTTTGGTGAGAGCCTGTTCCGCATTGAGATCCAGCTTTCTGGCCACATTGACCAGAGAGAAGAGGGTATTTCCCAGTTCTTTCTCACAGGCAGCCTTGTCTTCTTCGTCCATGGCTTCCTGCAGCTGATCCAGAGAGTCCTCCAAATCATCCATGCACCAGATGGCATCCGGATAGTCGAAGCCTGCTTTTCCTGCACGCTTCTGCACCTTCTGCGCACGCATCAGTGCCGGGAAGGTTTTCGGAACGGATTTCACAGCCTCACTCTGACTGCTCTGTCCCTTGGACTCCTGCTTGATCTTTTCCCAGTTCGTCAGTACCTCGTCGGTGTTCTCCACACTGACATCGGCAAAGACATGAGGATGGCGGGTGATCAGCTTACGGCAGATACCGTCACAAACAGCATCAAAGTCAAAGCTGCCCTTTTCCTCCTCCATGCAGGAATGGAACACGACCTGCAGCAGAACATCACCCAGCTCCTCTTTCAACAGCTCAGTGTCCTGCAGGTCAATGGCCTCTGCGGCCTCATAGGTTTCCTCCAGCAGATCCTGCCGGATGGATTCGTGGGTCTGTTCGCGATCCCATGGGCATCCTTCTTCGGAACGAAGATGCTCCACGATGCGGCGCAGATCCTCCACGTTATAGGATTCTTTTTTCGGATAGTGAATGCTCATACCCAGATTCCTCCTTGTACCGTAACAGCACTATCTATATTAACCTATTAATGAGTATTTTTCAAGTATTTTTGCGATTTTTTCGCCCTTTGGAAGCATCAAAATGTCCTCTTTTCGGACAGCTTTCAGCAAAATGACGCCAACGAGGTAAACCAAAGCTCCCAATGCTACCGCAGGCAGCACAGCCAGACGGCTCTCCCAAACAATAGAGATGGCATCATAAGCCAGCGCCGCAGTGAAGCCGCAAGCCAGTGAGGCAAGACATGGTTTCAGCAGGAGCTGCGGTAAATTGATGCGGACCCGTGCTACTTCGCTGATAACATAAGCGCTGAGCAGGGCCATGATGACATAGCAGGCAAGGGTACTGTAACCCACCGCCTGCAGGTTGATGCCCGGAATACCTACCAGCAGGAAGTTCAGCAGCAGCTTAACGATGCCGCCGATAACAGCCAATCGCACCGGAACACCCACACGGCCGATGGCCTGCAGAAGGCTGTTCATAACGGTAGTCAGAGAAATGAAGATACTCGCGATACCCAGCACGCGAAGGATAGGCGCTGCGATGGCGATGCCCATTGGCTTATTGAAGAAGAGCCAGCAGATCGGGTCGGCCAGCATCCAGATACCGATACCGCAAGGAACCGCAAAGAGGCTGGTGATGCGCAGAACCATGTTGATGTTCTTGCTCACATCCTTGCGGCTGCGTCTTGCCCACGCATCAGACACCAGCGGCAGTGCGCTGATGCCGAAACCGGTAGTAGCAGACGGCACAATGTTAGAGATAGTCATGGCAATACTGGTGTATGCGCCGTAGAGATGGGCAGGTACCAGAGAGTTTTCCAAATCTGCCGGGATCGCATTGCCATACATACTGCGAACCACATCCGGAGCCTGTGCCATAACAGAGCTGAGACGGTTCATAACGGTGGTCATGTCGATGATGGAAGTCAGGTTCAGAGTCAAAGAACCCAGACAGATCGGAATACCCAGCTGCATAATATAGCGCAGGGTGTCCTTGCTTTCATAAGGCTCGGGGGAAGCCAGAATTTGATCCATGCTGATTCCGTCACCGCTGATCTTATGCCGCAGGGACAGATAGAGGAAGCCAGCTGCTGTGCTGACAACCACGCCCAGCAAAGCTGCTGCAGAACCCACCTGATAGATGGCAAGGTCGGCAGCGGTCTGGGTAGCGTAAACTTTGCCCAGCACAGTACCGTGTGCGTCAAACTCTGCGCGGCACTGTTCCAGCGCCAGCCAGGTAAAAAGCACACCGCAGATCAGCTTGACAACAGCTTCGATGATCTGGGAGGTGGCGGTCGGGGTCATGTTCCGCAGGCCCTGATAGTAACCGCGGAATGCACCCATCATACAAAGGAAGAATACCGCCGGGGACAGAGCCATAATGCTCAGCGCAGAACCGGGATTGTGGACGATATTGGACAGCAGCGGCGCGCCGAAGAACATCATCAAGCTGAAGAACAGACCCGTCACAAGGAAAAGACTCAGGGACAGACGCAGCAGCTTTTTCGTATCTCGGAAGCGCTCCTGCACATTGTACTCCGCTACGATCTTGGAGATAGCCACCGGGAAGCCCGCTGTGGCCAAAGTGGAAAACAAGGTGAAGAATGTGTAAGCATTCTCGAAGTAGGACATCGCCGCCTCCGAGAGCATATTGGTAATCGGTATCTTAAAGAGCAGCGAAACCACCTTGACGATGAGCGTACCCATCATCAGAATGAGGGCGCCCTGCAGGTAGCTCTGCCGCTTCTGTTTGCGTTTTGGCATGAGGTCACAACCTTTTGTATCTGTATTCAAAGCAAGGTATGCTTTTATTATCGGCAAAAATGCACGGAAAAGTCCGTACCTTTTATTATAAAATGCTTTTTCTGCAAACTCAAGAGATATTCTGCGAATTTTGTCCGAATCAGAGGCATTTCCGCTGATTTCCCTGCGAATTATTCTGCTTTGCGTTCCGAACTGCGCTGTGCTATACTGAAAAGCAAGAACAGAAAGGAGGTCATTCTATGACCGCTTATCGAATCAAAGAGCTTCTTGACTGCCTGCATACCATGATTCAGCAGGGCTGCGAATATGTCGAACTCAGCACAGACCATGAAACGACTCTTTCTCTGCAGGGCACTGACGAAAAAGGAGTGGAGCTCAGCTGCAAGACTCTCTCCTTCCGTCAAAATGGTGACGACTGTGCCGAAGAATCCGACGATGATATCTGCTATGAACTTCAGTTCAGTTATGATGAAATCGCTACCATTGCCTCTGCTCTGGCAAATATGCCGTCCATTTATCAAAAGGCTATCAGCGACGATAGCTACGACCCGCGAGAACGGGAAGCCTTTCGCTGCATGGCAGAAAAAATGCTGCAGCTGAACGACAAGATCAAACAGGCCTTCTAAGCTTTCTTGACTTCCCTCCGCTGAGGACTTATACTGAATGCAGCAATGCTGCGGCAAGTTTGCCGCAGTTATGGGGAGGTATTGATAAACAATTATGAAACAACTGCATTCCATCAAAGAGGTCTTTGTGAAGAACCGGAACGTGACCCTGTTCCTGCTCTCTATTTTGATCTCCGGACTTTCTTACGGTCTGTACAAGGGTATGCTGGACAACTTCCTTGCTGAAGTTGTTGCCATGGGTGAAATGGATCGCGGCATTACGGAGTTCTTCCGTGAGCTGCCGGGCATCGCATTGGTCTTTATTCTTGCCGCATTCTACATGCTCTCTGCGGAGACGCTGTACAAGGTAGGCGCTGTCATCATGCTGTTGGGTATGGGCATGCACGCCGTACTTCCTCCGCTGAAGATTTTGACCACACTGGCCATCTGTATGTTTTCCCTGGGTGAGCACATTCAGCTGGGCATGAAGAGCACCCTGACTCTCAGCTATGCAAAACCCGGTCACGGCGGAACAGCCTTGGGCTTGCAAAGCTCTGTCAGTCAGATCGGTACTCTTGTCGGCTATCTGGTCATTGTGCTGGCCTTTTCTCTCTTCGTACAGGCACAGCCGTATCAGTTCTTCTTCACTTGTGCGGCTCTTCTGGCAGCAGCCAGCATGATTTGTGCTCTGGGCATCAAGGGTAAAAGCGAAACCGACTCCACCAAGCGCCGCTTCTATTTCCATAAAAAATACAGTAAATATTATATGTTGGAAATGTTCTACGGCGCCCGCAAGCAGGTGTTCTTCACCTTTGGTCCTTATGTACTGATCCTCTTCTATGGTGCAGATGCCGCCATGATCAGCCTTCTGTTCGCAATCTCCGCTGTAGCCTGCTTCTTTGCAGCTCCTGTTGTCGGCCGCATCGTGGATAAGGTCGGCTACAAAGTGGTCATGGTTGCGGATACCATCATTTTGGTGGGTGTTTGTCTGCTTTACGGTTTTGCACATCACATCTTCCCGATGGAGATCGCTTTCATCGTCTGCTGCATCAACTACGTGCTGGATGCTGTGATTTCTCTGGCTTCCATGGCTTCCAATGTCTACGTCCAGGAACTCTCTGACAGTGCTGACGAAGTCAAAGCTACCATCTCCACCGGTGTATCCATCAACCATGTTATCACCATTTTCATCGCTCTCTTCGGTGGCTGGATCTGGCAGACTCTCGGCATTGAAATCCTGTTCATTTGTTCTGCCATTCTCGGCCTGTGCAACAGCGCCTATGCAGCGACCATCAAAACCAGCAAAGTTTCCCAAGCATAATAAGCACAGAAATCCCCGATACGAATCAACGTATCGGGGATTTTTTATGCTTTTGATTGCATCACTGTCTGCATAATGATACAATAAAATCAACAATATTGTTTCCATTTGAGAAAAACAGGAGGTTTTTTATGGCTGGAGGAAGAAGTTCGTTGGGACCGAAAGGTTTCCTGACAGAAGAAGAAAAACAAAATATGCCCAAGGTGACAAAGGAGCTTTTGCTGCGTATCCTTTCGTATCTGAAACCATACTGGCTGCAGTTTATGTTTGTATTCGTGGCTATTCTGCTTTCCGCAACCGTTGGCTTGCTGCCTGCGATCATCACCGGTCGTATTGTGGATCAGGCACTGGTCGGACAGGATTTGGCTCTGCTTATCCGTCTGCTGATCATGGCATTCTGTGCACTGGGTGTCAGTCAGCTCATCGGTGTACTGGAAAGCTACATCAACTCATGGATCTCCCAGCGTATCATTTTTGATATGAAAAACCAGATGTACCGCCATCTGCAGTATATGCCTCATTCCTTCTTTACCACGGAGAAACAGGGTGACATCATCACCCGAATGAACACCGATATCAGCGGTGTCAGCACCGTCATCAGTGGCACCTTATCCAGTATTGTCAGCAATACTGCAACCGTTGTCACAACCTTGGTTGCTCTGTTCTCCATGAGCTGGAAACTGGCTCTGGTGGGTATTGCAGTCCTGCCTTTGTTGATCATCCCAACCAGAAGTGCCGGCAAAACTCGCTGGCTGCTTCTCAGCGAAAGTCAGGCCAAAAATGACGAAATGAACCAGGTCATCAACGAAACCCTGTCTGTCAGCGGTTCCATGCTGGTCAAGATCTTCACCCGCGAGGAAGAAGAATACGAAAAATTCGTCAAAGTCAATAGCGAAGCAACCGAAATTGCTCTGAAAGAACGCCGCAGCGGTAAGTGGTTCATGGTTGTAATGGGAATGTTCAGTCAGCTGGGACCTCTGATGATTTACTTTGTCGGTGGACTGCTCATTATCAAACAGTGGGACCCGGCGCTGTCAGTCGGTGTCATCACCACCACCGTATCCCTTATCAACCGACTGTACCGTCCGGTAGAATCTCTGCTGAATCTGCAGGTCGATTTTACTCGTTCCCTTGCGCTTTTTACCCGAATCTTCGATTACTTTGACCGTGAAAATACCATCGTCACACCGGAAAACGGCAAAAAACCGGACGTTGTTATGCAGCCGATCGAGTACAAGCATGTGGCTTTCAGCTATGACCCATCCAAACCTTTGCTGACCGATGTAAACTTCACAGTACCCGGTGGAAAAATGTACGCAATCGTCGGTCCTTCCGGCTCCGGTAAATCCACCGTGGTCAACATGATCCCTCGACTTTACGATGTACTGAGCGGCAGTGTCACCATCGCCGGTGTCGATGTCCGTGACTTTGATTTGAAGTATCTCCGTCAGTGCGTGGGTGTCGTAACGCAGGAAACTTACCTCTTCAACGGCACCATTCTGGAAAATCTGCGCTATGCAAAAGCAGACGCTACTATGGAAGAAATCGAAGCTGCCTGCCGCATCGCCAACATTCACGACTTCATCTGCAAACAGCCAAAAGGCTATGACACGGAAGTCGGCAACCGCGGCCTGAAGCTTTCCGGCGGTGAAAAACAGCGTATTTCCCTTGCACGTGTAATCCTGAAAGATCCGAAAATCCTCATTCTGGACGAAGCGACCAGTGCGCTGGACTCCATCTCCGAAAATGCGATCCAGGATGCATTGGAAGCAATGATGAAGGGGCGAACCAGCATTGTCATCGCTCACCGACTGTCTACCATTCTCAAGGCTGACCGCATTCTTGTTGTCAAAGACGGCGTCATCGCTGAACAGGGCACCCACGAAGAATTGCTGGCACTGGGCGGTACCTATCGTGACCTCTTTGAAACCCAGTTCCGTCAGGCGATCGATTACGAAACAAAACCTGCTCTGAATATTGATGCTCTCAGTACCTCCCACGATGTCCGACGAATCACCGAAGCGGATATTTCTGATGTTTACGCACTTTGTAAATCCAACCAGAAATACTTCGAATATCTGAACTCCGCTCCGACTGTGGAGAGCCTGACCGAGATCATCAGCCGCGTACCGGACGGCGTTGACAGCAACGACAAATATCTTGTTGGCTTCTACCGGAAGGAACATCTCGTATCCGTACTGGAATTGATCACCGGCTATCCGGAAAAGAATGACGCGTTCATTGGCTGGTTCATGGTAGAAGGACCGCTGCAAAGACAGGGTATCGGCTCTCAGATCTTTGCCGATGTCCGTGCAGCAATGTCCGCACAAGGCTATGATTATCTGTCCCTGTCCTGCGAAAATGAAAACAAGGAAGCCATTGCTTTCTGGAAAGCACAAGGCTTCGAGGCCTCCTCCAAGGACGATGATTCGATTTCCTTTGCAAGAACAATTTAATTTACAATATCAAAATGCCGTAGATCCTTTCGGATCTACGGCTTTTTGGCGATTTGCCACAATTTGAATATTTGCTATTTTAGCAAATTTATTTTCCCAACAGCCAATCCAAAGCATATTTCTGTCGGATTCCGTTATGAGAAATTGGTGGATCGTTGTCCATGGTCAGCAGGTATTTGGGATTGTGGTCTGAAATAGAATCCAGCGGTTTCAGCTCACGCTCCAGCGTCTTTTCATCGTGGACAGTCCAGGAAACCTGATAATACTCTGTATTGCCATCGCAGTCCTGAGCTACAAAATCGACTTCCGCTGAACCCATTTTTCCTATATACACCGTATATCCTCTGCGAATCAGTTCCAAATATACGATGTTCTCAAGGATGTGACCCTGATCCACGTTCTGTGTACCAAGCAGGTAGTACCTCAAACCAATATCAGCCAAGTAGTATTTATCCAGCAGCTGCAAATGTTCTTTACCCTTAATGTCGTAGCGACCGACACGGTACATCAGCAGACTCTCAGTAATGCCATCCAAGTAATTCTCAACAGTGTGAGAAGAAATCTTTCGTCCGGCACTGGTCATACTGTCTGCAATTTTCTTGATGGTGCACAGATTTCCAATATTGTCAAACATAAACTTAATCACGCTCTTCAGCATGGATGGATCCTGAATCTTTTTTCGAGCCACAATATCATTGAGCACTACCGTGTTGTAAATACCATCCAGGTAAGCATGAATATTTCTTCTGTTGTTCAGATTCACTGTGTATGGGAAGGAACTGTTGTAGACGTAGTTTCTGTACAGCTCCTCTTTGCTCACAGTTCCATCAAAGGCACTGGCATACTCTTTGAAGGACAGCGGCAGCATCTTCAGTTCCACATAACGTCCGGACAACAGAGTTGCCAGTTCGCCGGACATGAAATAAGCATTGGAACCGGTAATATAAACATCCGCATTCTTCTTTACAAACAGGCTGTCTACTGCCTTCTGATACTCCTGCACATGCTGAATCTCATCCAGAAAAATGTAGTTCATCTTATCTGGAATCATACGGGATTTGATGTACTCATAGAGAGCTTTGTAATCCTGCAGCGGTTCGTTTTCCGCCTCTTCAAAGTTAATGGAGATGATTTGCTCCTCTTCTACTCCAACCGAACGCAGGTAGTCATGGTACAAATCAAACAGCGTTGATTTGCCGCAGCGGCGAATACCGGTAACAACTTTAATGATTTGCTGGTCTTTCCATTCTTTCAAAAACTCCAGATATTCCGGTCTCTGAATTACCATTCCATCACCTCATCGAGATATCTTTGAGTTTATTATATGATATCTCAGTAATTTTATCAATAGTTTATATTACATTTCAAACTTTTATTTAAAAATAGGTTTATTTGCAAAACGAATCGATATTATCGTGATAAGTTTCCTGAGAATACAAATTCTCCTAAAAGTTAGATGCCCTCGGAATTTTTCCGAGGGCATCTAAACTGTTTCACATATAACTTTTGACGATTTGCCACAATTTGAACATTTGTCATTTCGTCACCTCATCGCAATATCTTTGAGTTTATCACATGATCTTTTAATGATTTCATCATAAGTTTGCATTTCATTTCAAACTATTTTAACTGATGTTGACTCATATATTATTTTTTATAACTATCATAGACCACATTATGCATTGAAATACAAAACTCCGGTTTCTTTCGAAGAAATCTACT